>JAFAYA010000073.1 GCA_019240635.1 Acidisphaera sp.
CTCGCGCTCGATCTCGACCGGCAGGTTGCGCCGCTTGTAGACCCAGTCGATCGGGTAACGGGTGCCCGGTCCGGCGCGCAGGTTCACCTCGTCGGCGCGCAGGGCGGCGAAGCGCGGCAGCGGCAGGCCGGTCACGCTGCCCTTCGCCGGCTCGGCCGGCTGCGCCGGGGCGGGCGGAGCCGGCGCCGGTGCCACCGGAACGGGCGGGGGTGGCGGGTGCTGCGGCCGCGGCCGCGCAACCTTCGGCGCCCGGATCACCGGGGTGGCGGGGTGCGCGGGCTGGTGCTGGGCCGCCTGCTGCACCGGATGCTGAGGCGGGGCCGGATGAGCCGGGTGCGCCGGGACGGGGACCGCCGGTCGCTGGGGCACGCTCGTCGGCGCCGGCGCCGGCGCCGGCGCCTGCGCGCTCGCCGCTGCCGGCAGCAGACAGACGAGGGCGAGCACGGCCGGGCGCGGCAGACGCATGCGCGATGCCTGCCAAACCCCGCGTCGTTCGGTCAAGCGGCCGATGGTGCTTCACCGACCGTGCAAAAGGAAAACTCCGGGCGTGCTGCCTGGGCGCTGCTCCTGGGACCCCGCTGGGGCAATTTCCCAGGCCCTTCCCTGGGCAGATCAGAGCGAGACAATCTGCCCGCCCGCGCACGCCTCGAGGAACGTTGCGATCCCCGCCACCTCCACACCCGTCAGCAGTCTTGCCGGTGCGACCTCCTCCGCCCGCAGCCCGGCCTCGCAGGCGATCATGCGAACCCCGAGCTCACCGGCCGCTGCCCGCAGCTCCGCGATCCCCGCCACCCCGCGGGCGCGGATCAGGGCGTCGCGCCCGGCATCCGCGATGCAGGCGGGGTCGGCGAGCAGGGCGCGGCAGCCGGCGTTGGTTGCGAACAGGACGACAGGGCGGCCGAGGGCGGCGGCGCCGGTGGCCAGCACGAAGGCGTAGTGCGCGCGGTCGTGCGTGCCGGACATCAGCAGGATGCCCAGGGGTTCAGAGGGCACAGGCGGGCGCCGAGGTGGTGTGGGCGCGCAGGTCGGCGATGGTCGGGTGCGCGCCGCAGAGCGGGCAGAGGGGATCCTTGCGCAGTCGCACGGTGCGGAAGCGGGCGGCCAGCGCGTCCCAGACCAGCAGGCGGCCGGCCAGGGTTTCGCCGATGCCCAAAAATTCCTTCAGGACCTCGGTGGCTTGCAACGTGCCCATCACGCCGGTAACGGCGCCGAGCACGCCGGCCTCGCTGCAGGTCGGCACCTCGCCGGGCGGCGGCGCCTCCGGGTAGAGGCAGCGATAGCAGGGAAAATCGCCGGCATGCGGCTTGAAGGTGGCAAGCTGTCCCTCGAAGCGCAGCACCGCCGCCGAGATCAGCGTGCGTCGCCCGAGCACGCACGCGTCGGCGACCAGGAAGCGTGTGGGAAAATTGTCGCTGCCGTCGCAGACGATGTCATAGCCGGCGATCAGCGATGCGGCATTCTCCGCGGTCAGCCGCGCCTGAAGCGCGTGCACCGTCACCTCCGGGTTGATCGCCCGCGCCGCCTGCGCGGCCGACCGCGCCTTGGGCATGCCGAGCCGGGCGGTGTCGTGCGCCACCTGCCGCTGCAGGTTGCACAGCTCCACCCGGTCGTCGTCGACGATGCCGATCGTGCCGATCCCCGCCGCCGCCAGGTAGAGCGCCAGCGGGCTGCCGAGCCCGCCGGCGCCGATCAGCAGCACCCGCGCCGCCTTCAGCTTCGCCTGGCCGGTGCCGCCGACCTCGCGCAGCAGGATGTGGCGGGAGTAGCGGCGGATTTCGTCTTCGGAGAGCTCGATCGGCATCCGCGCTACATGGGGCGTCCCCGGATGCCGGCGAAGGGGCGGGACGCAGCGGTGCGGGGGCTGCTGCCGCTGCCCGCGGCACCGTAACGAGGGAGGCGTGCCCCGGCCGCCGTCCCGTCGGCTGGAGCGTGATCGGCGCAGGCGCGCCGATCACGCTCCAGTTTCGGAGGATCAGACGAAGGCGCTGTGCGACAGGCCGGAGACGCCCTGCACCGTGACCTGCGTGCCGTCGCCCAGGCTGAACACCGTGCTGCCGCCCGAGCCGGTGGCCGCCTGCGACATCGCCGCCGCCACCTGGTTGGCCGAGTAGCCGGCCAGCGCGATGTGGTCGGTGCCGGCCTTGAAGCCGTAGATGATGTCGTTCCCTCCGGCGCTGCCGTTGGCGAACTCGTAGAGATCGGTTCCGGTGCCGCCGAAGAACACGCCGCTGCCCGAGCCGCCGAACACCGTGGAGGCGCCGCTGCCCTCGATCAGCGTCGTGTTGCCCTTGCCCGCGAAGGTAAGGTCGCTGCCGCTGCCGCCGAAGATCGTGGAGACGCCGGATCCGGCATAGACCTGCTCGCTGCCGTTGCCGTCCAGGATCAGGTCGTAGCCGGAGCCGCCGACGATCATGTCGGAGGTCGGGCCGCCGAAGATCACGTTCTGGCCGTGCCCGGCGAAGGCGGTGTTGTTCTGGCCGCCGCCGTCGACGATCAGGTCGGTGCCGGCGTTGCCGACCAGCAGGTTGCCGTCGCCGCCGCCGACCAGCGTGGCGTTGCCCTGGCCGGCCGCAAAGATGTTGCCGCCCTTGCTGCCGCCGAAGGCCAGCGTGTTTCCCGTGCCGCCGAACAGCGTCAGCTTGCCCGAGCCGCCGGTCACCGCCAGCGAACCGGTACCGCCGATCACGGTGCTGGTGCCGGCGCCGTTCGCGAAATTCATGCTGCCCTGGCCGGCGAACACCGCGGCGTTGCCGGTCGCGGCGATGGTTGCCGCACCCAGCCCGCCCAGAATGGTGTCCTGGCCGCCGCTGGCCACCTGGTCGGCACCGCTGCCGAGGTAGATCGCGTTGTCGCCGGTGCCGGTGGCGATCGAATCGTTGCCGGACGCGGCGTTAATCATGTTGTCGCCGTTGCCGACCGACACGACCCAGCTGCCGCCACCCACGCTCGGCGCGACGAAGTTGTTGTCGGTCAGCGGCATGCTGGAATGGCTGTTCGGATTGTAGGTGCCGTCCGCCAGCATCACACCGTTGCCCGTTCCGGCGTACACGGTCAGGCTGGCGTACGAGCCGCGGATCACCTGGTTGGCGCTGCCGCCCGACAGGCTCACCGGCTGGTCGGCGGTGTCGTCAACGAGGCTGATGTTGTTGGGCAGCACCACCGTGCCGTCACCGATGTTGGCGTCGGTCAGCTGGGTGTAGCCGACCTGCGTCGAGCTGACGGTCGGGTCGGTGCCGTTGCTCGGGTCATAGGCGACGAGGCTCGGCGAGCCGCCATTGGCCTGCGCGCTCGCCCCCGCCGCCGCCTGGTAGCCGGCCTGGATCTGTGCGGCGAACGGGTTGCCGTCCTCGCCGGTGATCGGCATGTAGGTCGGTGCGCTGCCGGATTGGCTGGAGGAGGACTGGTCCGAGGTGGGAGGCGAGCCGCTGCCGCTTTGGCTGGTGGTGCCGCTGCCCGAGTTGCTCGCCGCCGCGCTGGTCGCGCTGGAGACGGCGCTCAGCAGCGAGGCGAGGCCGGCGGGCAGGCCCGGCGCGTCCGGCGCGGCGAACGGGTTCGAGCTGCTCGATGAGGAGGAACTGCCGGACCCGGAGCTTGCCGTCGCATTGGAGCTGGGCGCGGTGCTCGCGGTCGACGGGGAGGCGGCCGGCGCGCTGCTCGCGGCGCCGCTGCCGGCGGAATTGCCGCTGCTCGCGGCCGGCGCGCCCGTACTGCTCGAGTTTGTGCCGCTCGAGCTCGTGCCGCTGCCCGACGACCCGGAACCGGTGTCGGCACTCCCGCTCGAGGTCGGCGTGCTGGTCGTGTCGCTGCCGGTGGAGCTTGACCCGAAGCCGCCAAGTGTCGGCGCGGTCGGCGCGACCAGGAAAGGCAGGGAACTCAGCGGATTGCTGGAGGAAGACGTGCTGCTGCCCGAGGTGCCGGCGCCGGAGGTGCCGGTTCCGGAGGTGCCCGCGCCGGAAGTACCTGAGCCGGAAGCGCCGGCGCCGGTCCCCGACGTGTCGCTGCCGGAGCTGGCGGCGGGCGTGCTGGTCGGGGTGGTGGACGTGGACCCGGTGGGCAGGGTCGGGACGGTGGGGACGGAGAACGTGAAGGACATGGTGGCCGCTACCTCTTCTCTGGCTGCTCTCGGGGAGGGGCGGGACGCCGGCGCCCGCCGTTGCCTGGGAGGCCATCAAACACCTGTCTAGAAAATGATCCGTTAAACCAGAGCTGGATTTCGCCGCGAGGAATGAACCAAATGGTTGATAGCCTCGGCGTCGATTTACACCATTCCGGCGCCAAGCCAAGGAAAAACGCTGGCGCAACTGCCGTAGCGGGATGAGAGTCCTCGGTGGACCCGCGTGGGGAGGCTGGCATGCGCCCGGATGTGCAGGCCTTCTTCGACAAGGCCACCAACACGATCACCTATGTCGTGACCGACCTTGCGACGCGCGAGGCGGCGGTGATCGACCCGGTGCTCGACTTCGACCTGAAGTCCGGCCGCACCGCGACGGAGTCGGCGGACCGCGTCGCCGCCTGCGTCGCCGAGCGTGGCCTGCACGTCGCCTGGCTGCTCGAGACCCACGTGCATGCCGACCACCTCTCCGGCGCGCCCTATCTCAAGCAGCGCCTGGGCGGGCTGATCGGCATCGGCGAGCACATCCGGCAGGTGCAGAAGGTCTTCAAGGCGCTGTTCAACGCCGAGCCCGGCTTCGTTACCGACGGGCGCCAGTTCGACCGGCTGTTCGCCGATGGCGACACATTCGCGATCGGCGGCATCGAGTCGCGGGTGATGCACACGCCGGGACACACCCCGGCCTGCGTCACCTACGTGATCGGCGACGCCGCCTTCGTCGGCGACACCATGTTCATGCCGGACTTCGGCACCGCTCGCGCCGACTTCCCGGGCGGCGACGCGCGCGCCCTCTACCGCTCGATCCGCCGCGTCCTCGAACTGCCGCCCGAGACCCGCCTGTTCACCGCGCACGACTACCGCGCGCCCGGCCGCGAAGAATACGCCTGGGAGAGCACGGTCGCCGCCCAGCGCGCCGCCAACGTGCACGTCCGCGACGGCGTCAGCGAGGAGGAGTTCGTCGCGCTACGCACCGCGCGCGACGCCAAGCTCGAGATGCCGACGCTGATCCTGCCGGCGGTGCAGGTGAACATGCGCGCCGGCAACCTGCCGCCGCCCGAGGACAACGGCGTCTCCTACCTGAAAATCCCGATCACCGACCTCAAGCGCCGGTCGGCCGCGGGCTGATCCGGGCCGCGCCCGCGCATAGCTCTCCCCGCATACCGCCGCCCCCGCATACCGCCGCGTTGACCGGTGGCGGCGGCTCACGCAATCTGTGAACGGCGGCAGGGCGCGGGCGGCGCATGGACGAGACACCGAGCAGGCCGGAGGCAGGCCGGGCTCCCGCGGACCTGGCGTTCTTCGCCGCCGCGGTCGGCGCCTCGCGCCTGCCGATGGTCGTCACCGACCCGCGCCGGCCGGACAACCCGATCGTGTTCGCCAACGACGCCTTCCTGCGGCTCACCGGCTACGCCCGCGAGGAGGTGACCGGCCGCAACTGCCGCTTCCTGCAAGGTGCCGCAACCGACCCGCACGCGGTCGCCGCGATGCGCGAGGCGATCGCCGGGCACCGCGAGGTCGCGCTGGAACTGCTCAACTATCGCAAGGACGGCACGCCGTTCTGGAACGCCGTGCAGGTCTGCCCGGTGGTGGCGATCGACGGCACGCTCACCCACTTCCTCGGCTACCAGGCCGACGTCACGGAACGCCGCGCCGCCGAGGAACGCCGCCGCCAGCAGGCCGACCAGCAGCTTCAGGCGCTGTCGGACGCCATACCGCATCTGGTCTGGACGGCGCAGCCGGACGGCGCGATCGACTGGTTCAATCGTCGCTGGTACGACTACACCGGCACGTCGGCCGAGCAGGTGCAGGGCTGGGCCTGGGCCTGCGTGCATGATCCGGCGATGCTGCCCGAGGTGGTGCGGCGCTGGCGCGCCAGCGTCGCCTCCGGCGAGCCGTTCGAGATGGTGTTTCCGCTGCGCGCCGCGGACGGCAGCTTCCGCCCCTTTCTCACCCGCGCGGTGCCGCTGCGCGACGCGGCCGGCCGGATCGTGCGGTGGTTCGGCACCAACACCGAGGTCAGCGAATTCCGGGAGAACGAGGCGCGCTTCGAGCGCCTCGTGGCCGAGCGGACGCGCGAGCTCGAGGCGGCGAATGCCCGCCTGCGCGCCGAGGCGGCGGCGCGCGGCCGGGTGGAGGCCGAGTTCCGCCAGGCGCAGAAGCTGGAGGCGGTCGGCCAGCTCACCGGCGGCCTCGCGCACGACTTCAACAACCTGTTGACCGTGGTGATGGGCGGCCTCGAGACGATCGACCGCCAGCTCGCCGCGCTGCCTGACGGTGCGGAACGCGGCCGCATGCAACGCGCGGTCGAGACCTCGATGCAGGGCGCCAGGCGGGCGGCGACGCTGACCCAGCGGCTGCTCGCCTTCGCCCGGCCCCAGCCGCTCGACCCGCGGCCGATCGACGTGAACGCCCTGGTGCAGGGCATGACCGACATGCTCCGCCGCACGCTCGGCGAGGGCATCGCCGTCGGCACGCTGCTCGCCGGCGGGTTGTGGCGCGTGCTGGCCGATCCCAACCAGCTCGAGAACGCGCTGCTCAACCTGACCGTCAACGCGCGCGACGCCATGCCCGAGGGCGGCCGGCTGACCGTCGAGACCGCCAATCTGCGCCTGGCCCGCGAAGAAGCGGCGCAGGAGGCCGTCCCGGTGCAGCCCGGCGACTATGTCAGCGTGGCCGTCACCGACACTGGGGCCGGCATGCCGCCCGAGACCGTGGAGCGCGCCTTCGAGCCGTTCTTCACGACCAAGCAGACCGGCCAGGGCAGCGGGCTCGGGCTGAGCCAGGTCTACGGCTTCGTCAGGCAGTCCAACGGTCATGTCCGCATCGCCAGCAAGCCGGGGCAGGGCACGACCGTGCGGATCCTGCTGCCCCGGCTGGCCGCGGCGCCGGCGGATGCGGGTCAGGCGTCGGCCGCCGTGTCTGTCAACAACGCTCGATAAGCCGCGCGCGGCGCGAACGATCGGCGTCTCGCTGACGTTCGCTGCTGTACCGCGGCCCCCTCCCGACGAGTCGACCGCGGCGCCGTGGAGTACGTACGTCGATGGGCCGCCGCATCCTTCTGGTCGAGGACGACGAACTGATCCGCCTGAGCGTGGCGGAACTGCTGGAGGAGGCCGGGTTCATCGTCATCGCGGCCGAGAGCGGCGATGCCGCGGCCGAGCAGATGGACCGGTCGAGCTTCGACCTGCTGCTGACCGACCTGCAGATGCCCGGTCGGCTGAACGGCGTCGGTCTGGCGATGCGCGCCCGGTGCCGACACCCCGATCTGCCCATCGTGATCATGACCGGACGGCCCGACGCCCTGGCCGATCTCGGCCGGCTCGGTGATCGCGAGGCGCTGCTCCCCAAGCCGTTCCGCGCCGGCGACGTGCTCGCCGCGCTGCGGCCGCTGCTCGGACAGCCCGAGGGCTGAGCCCGCGCCGGTTAAGCCGGCATTGAACTTCCCCCGTCAGTGTTGCCGAAGGCGCGTGGTTCGCCGGACCGGCTCGGAGGAAGTGTGCTGCGCCGACTGCTCTTCGGGCTGGGTGTGCGCGCCCGGCTGATCGTTCTCACCCTGCTGACGGCGCTCCCGCTCGTCGCCGTGCTGCTGGCCGGCGCGTCCGGCGAGCGGCACCAAGTGCTGCGCTTGGCGCGGGCGCGCGCGCTCGAACTCGCCCGCCTCGGCGCCGAGCAGGGCGACGACTCCGTGCAGGAAGCCCGCGTGCTGTTGCACGTGCTGGCGCGCGTGCCCGCCGTCGGGACCATGACTCCCCAAGCGTGCCACCGGGTACTCGGGGACATCAGCGCCGACCACCCGCGGCTCGGTTCGATCCTCGTCGTCCGGATGGACGGCACGGTGGCTTGCTCGAGCGCAACCGCGACGCCCACGTATTCGGTAGCCGACCGCGACTGGTTCCACCGGGCGCGCGCGGCCGCACCCGGCGGCCTCGTGTTCAGCGACCTGCTGATCGGCCGGCAGACCGGCCAGCCCACCGTCGTGGCCGCGGTCCGGCTGGGCGGCGCGGACGGGCCCGGCAGCGACGGCGTGATCGCCGCCGGCCTCAATCTCTCCTGGTTCTCGAGCCTCGCGCAGCACGTCTCCTCCGGCCAGGACGCGGTCGTCCTGCTGGTCGATCCGCACGATGGCGCGGTGCTCGGACGCTATCCGGACCCCGCCGCCTGGGTGGGCAAGCGCTTCCCGGACGATCCTCTGACCCAGGCGATGCGGGCGGCGCCGCAGGGCGGGGTTGCGGATAGGCCAACCTTCGAGGACATGACGCCGCGCATCGTCGGCTACGCCCCGTTGCCCGGTGGCGGCTCGGCGATGATGCTGGCCGTCGCATTCGACCGCCGCGCCGTGCTCGCGCGCGCGGATGCGCGGCTTTGGACCGGACTCGCGCTCGCGCTGCTGGCCGGCGGCCTGGGGGCGCTGCTCGCGTGGCTGCTCGCCGAAGTCTCGCAGCTTCGGCCGATCCGCGCGCTGGCCGACACCGCGATGCGCGTCGGCAGCGGCAATCTCGCGGTCAGGGTCGAGCTGCCGGCCTGGCAGGCGCCGGAGTTCCGCGCGCTCGGGCGCACCCTCAACCTGATGGCTGCCAAGCTCGCCGCCGGTCACGCCGAGCTGGTGCGGCGGGAGGCGCTGCACCGGGCGCTGGCCGAGAACTCGAGCGACCTGATCACCCGCATCGCGCTGGACGGCGCCCACGAATATGTGTCGCCCTCGGTGCGCAACCTGCTCGGCTGGGAGCCGGATGAGTTCAAAGCCCAGGGCTGGCAGGCGATCGTCCACCCCGAGGACCAGGGACGCGTCGAGGCCGGGCTCGCGGCGGTGCGCGGCGGTGCGTCGCACGCCACCTGGCAGATCCGCGTTCGCTGCAAGAACGGCGACTGGCTCTGGGTCGAGAGCCGGGCCGCCCTGGTGCGCGACCCGCTGACGGGCGTGCCGGAGAGCGTCGTCTCCAACACGCGCGACGTGACCAGCCGCAAGCAGACCGAAGACGCGCTGGCCGATGCCGCCGACCGGCTGCAGGCGCTGGCCGCCACCGACGCGCTCACCGGGCTCGCCAACCGCCGCGGCTTCGACGATGCGTTCGAGCGCGAGTGGCGCCGCGCCCGGCGCGAGGCGACGCCGCTCGCCCTGCTGATGATCGACGCCGACCACTTCAAGGCGCTGAACGACCGCTACGGCCATCAGCAGGGCGACCGCTGCCTGCGGGCGATCGCCGGGGCGATCAGGGCCCGGGTGCGCCGTCCCGGCGACCTCGCCGCCCGGTACGGCGGGGAGGAGTTCGCGATCCTGCTGTCCTCGACCGAGGCGCGCAACGCCTTCGCCCTCGGCCAGGACATCCGTCGAGCCGTCCTCGAGCTCGGCATGGAGCACCTTGCGTCGCCCGCCCGGCAGGTCAGCGTCAGCATCGGCCTGGCGAGCATGACCCCACAGGACGACGCCGCGGCGGCGACCCTGCTCGCGGCGGCCGACGCGGCGCTCTACGCGGCCAAGCGCAAGGGACGCAACCGGCTGGAGGTCTGGGCCGCGGACGCGGCCGGCCGCGGGCCGGGCGAGGCCGCCGCCGTCATCGAGCCCGGCGATCAGCCCAACGCGCTGGCGCTGCCGTAGGCGGCGGCCTCGCCCAGCCCGGCCAGCACGCGCGCGAGGCTTCGGCCGACGCGCTTCAGCGCTTCGTCCCAGGCGAACAGGCCGAACCGGTCGAACTCCGGAAGCAACGCGCCGGACGGCAGAGGCACGCTGGCCCGGCAGCGCAAGGTTGCGGGGTCGGGCAGCGGAGCCCGCCGCAGCGCGAACAGCGCGAGCGCCTTGCCCGGCAGATAGTCGTGCCGGCCAAGCGCCGCCAGCTCCCGTTCCCGCGCTTCCAGGCCGGTCTCCTCAGCCAGCTCGCGCAGCGCCGCCGCGACGTCGCTCTCGCCGGGTTCGGCGAGACCTTTCGGGATGTCCCAGCGGGGCGAGCGGGCCGCGTGGCCGAGCAGCATGCAGGCGCCGTCGCTGACGATCACCCCGCAGCTCACCCGGGCCGGACGGGTCGTCTTCAATAGGTTCGTCGGCCGAACACCGCATGATAGACGACGAGCACGATGATCGCGCCGATCACCGCGACGAAGATGCTGTAGAGGTTGACGCCGTTTGGCGCGCTGTAGCCGAAGGCGTTGAAGACGAAGCCGCCGACGATCGCGCCGACGACCCCGAGCACGATGTCGAGCACGAAGCCCTCGCCCGCCTTGTTCACGATCTTGCTGGCGATGAAGCCGGCGATCAGGCCGACCACGATCCACGCGATAAAGCTCATCGGCGCACTCCCGTTGTTCCGCCGGCGGCCCGGCGTCGCGAGCAACAACCGTTGCGGCGCGGAACGGTTCCGTCCCGGACGCCGGCCGGGTGGTGTCAGACGTTGAAGCGGAACAGCATCACGTCGCCGTCGCGCACGACGTAGTCCCGCCCCTCGACGCGCATCCGGCCCGCCTCGCGCGCGCCTGCCTCGCCGTTGCAGGCCACGTAGTCCTCATAGGCGATGGTCTCGGCGACGATGAAGCCGCGCTCGAAATCGCCGTGGATCGCGCCCGCCGCCGGCGCCGCGCGGGTGCCGCGCACGACGGTCCAGGCACGCGCCTCCTTCGGGCCGGCGGTGAAGAAGGTGATCAGCCCCAGCAGGTCGTAGCCGGCGCGGATCACCCGGTCGAGCCCGGCCTCGGCGAGGCCGAGGTCGTGCAGGAAATCCGGCCGCTCGGCCGGCGACAGCAGGCTCAGCTCGGCTTCGATCGCCGCCGAGATGATCACCGCACCCGCCGCCTCGGCGGCCGCCCGCGCGGCGACCCGGGCGGACCAGGCGTTGCCGGCCGCCGCCGCCGCCTCCTCCACATTGCAGACATAGAGCACCGGCTTGGCGGTCAGCAGCTGCAGCCGCCGCGCCGCTTCCGCCTGGTCGGGCGGGATCGCCGCGCGGGCCGGCCGGCCGTCGCCCAGCGCCTGCACGAGCGGCTCGATCAGTGCCGCCTGGGCGGCACTCTCCCGGTCGCCGCCGCGCGCCCGCTTCTGCAGCGCGGGCAGCCGCCGCTCCAGGCTCTCGAGGTCGGCGAGCATCAGCTCGGTCTCCACCGTCTCGGCGTCGCGCAGCGGATCGACGCTGCCCTCCACATGCGTGACGTCGCCGCTCTCGAAGCAGCGCAGCACGTGGATGATCGCGTCCACCTCGCGGATCGTCGCCAGGAACTGGTTGCCCAGCCCCTCGCCCTTCGACGCGCCACGCACCAGCCCGGCGATGTCGACGAACTCCAGGCTGGTCGGCACGATTTTCGCCGAGCCGGCGATGCCGGCGAGCGCATCGAGCCGCGGATCGGGTACCGCTACCCGCCCGACATTCGGCTCGATCGTGCAGAACGGGTAGTTCGCCGCCTGCGCCGCCGCGGTCGCGGTCAGCGCATTGAACAGCGTGGACTTGCCGACGTTCGGCAGGCCGACGATGCCGCAGTTGAAGCCCATTACGAAACGTCCTGCATCAGCAACGCCACCCGGGTCATGAACTCCTCCGGCCGACCCTCGGCGAGCAGCGGCGCGGCGTCCGCCACGCTGTCCAGCAACGCCGCGAGCATCGGCTGCTCGACCTTCGCGAAGTCGCCGAGCACGTGGCCCAGCACGCGTTCCTTGTCGCCGGGATGGCCGATGCCCAGCCGCACGCGCCAGTAGTCCTGGGTCCCGAGCACGCGATCCAGGCTGCGCAGCCCGTTATGCCCGGCGGCGCCGCCGCCGCGCTTCACCCGGACCTTGCCGAACGCCAGGTCCAGTTCGTCGTGGAACACCGTCGCTGCCGGCGGCTCCAGCTTGTAGAAGGCGAGCGCCGGCTGCACGCTCTCGCCCGAGCCATTCATGTAGGTGAGCGGCTTGAGCGCCAGCACCCGCGCGCCGCCGACCTCGCCCTCGGCGCACACGCCCTTGAAACGCCGGCGCCATGACGCGAAGCCGTGCCGCCGCACGATCGTGTCGAGCGCCATGAAGCCGATATTGTGGCGCTGCCGGGCCTGGCCCGGCTCGGGGTTGCCGAGGCCGGCCCAGAGCAGCATGGCGCGATCCCCGGAACCGGCCTCCGCCGGAAGCGGCGGGGCTACCGGTCGCCGCGGCCCTTGCCGCCCGACTTGGCGGGAGCCTTGGCGGGTGCCGCGGCCTTGGCGGGCGCGGCGGCGACCGGGGCGGGGGCGGCGGCCTCGGCCGCCGGTTCCGGCATCTTGCTCGGCGCCGCCACGGTGAGCACGACGAAGTCGCGATCAAGGATGGTCGGGCGCGTCCCCTCGGTGCCCTTCAGGTCGGACCAGCGCACGTTGTCGTTGATGTCGAGCGCCGAGAGGTCGGCGTCGAAATGCTCCGGCACACGCTCGGGGTCGCAATAGACCTCGACGGAGTGGCGCACGACGTTCAGCACGCCGCCGCGCTTCAGCCCGGGGCTGAGGCCCTCGCCGGCGAAGCGCACCGCCACCGCGACGCGCAGCTTCTCGCCCGGGGCGAGGCGCTGGAAGTCGACGTGCTCAGGCTTGTCGGTCACCGGGTGGAACTGCACGTCGCGGATCACCGCGCGCGTGCTGGCGCCCTCGAGCGACAGATCGAACAGGCGCGAGCGCCAGCCGCCGCGGCCGAGTTCGCGCAGCACGGCGGCAGGATCTAGCGCGACGAGCGTCGGCTCCCGCCGCGCGCCATAGACGATGCCCGGCAGCTTGCCGGCGCGCCGTGTCGCGCGCGCCCCGCCCTTGCCGCCGCGCGTGCGCGGCTCGGCTTCGATGGTGGTGAAGGTCGCCATTCGATCCCACTCCTGCCGCCGCCGGGGCGCGCCTGCGCGCGCCGCTGGAGTGCCGGCGCGTTCCCGGCGCGATGTAGCCCATCCGCCGCTACTCATCAATGACGCCGCCGCGACGACCGGCCGCGTCGGCGGCTTTGCTTGACTCGCCCCGGCGGGATACCTAGAACACGCGCCTCCCGCGCGGCGCGCCGCGCGGATGCCACCCACACCCTCGTTCAACGCAGAGGCACATGGCGAACACCGCGTCCGCGCGCAAGCGCATCCGCCAGACCGAACGCCGCACCGAGCGCAACCATGCGCGCAAGTCGCGCATGCGCAACTTCATCCGCAAGGTGGAGGCGGCGATCGCCGGCGGCGACAAGGGGAACGCGGCCGCCGCGCTGCGCGCCGCGCAGCCGGAGATGCAGCGCGCTGTGGGCAAGGGGGTGGCGCACCGCAACACCGTGGCGCGCAAGCTCTCGCGCCTCGCTTCGCGGATCAAGGCGCTGCCCGCCGGTTGAGCACGGGGCTGCGGCGCCGCCGCAGCCCGCACGGATTTCCCTCCTTGACGGCAAGGTTGCAGCCCGATGACAATGCCGCGCGGTCACCGCCGGCACGCACGCGCCCGCCAATGCGCCTGATCGATCATCCGTCACTTAGCCATCGGATTTGAGTCCTGCTGCCAGGACAGTTCGGCAGCGATAAAGCATTGCACAAGTAATTGGCGCGCCCTTTTTTGGGACAGTTGTCAGCACGCTTTTGACGTTGCCTGTATTCCGTCCACGCGCTAAGCATCGGCTCGGCTCGTTAAGCACATCAAGTCGGAAAGATTTTGCTTCGCCCCACGCGGGCGAGGCCACGGCAATGTTGCTTCGCGGCGGCGCGCCGCGTGATCGAAGGTGGGCGGTGTCGAACAACGGCATGGACCAGCAGGCTGTCGCTTCCCCGCAAAGCCTCGCCGCGCTCGCCGAACTCGAACGGGACACCGCGCCGCAAGACACCCTGCCGGAACACGCCGTGCCGAACGGCACTCTGCCGGAAGACACCGTGACGCAGGCCGGCCCGAGCGCTGTCCAACTCGCCGGCCAGTGGGAGCAGGTGCGCGACCGGCTGCAACGCGAGGTACCGGAGGTCGAGTACCGCTCCTGGCTGCGGCAGATGACGCTCGCCGGGCGCGACGGCGACGAGGTCACGCTCTGCCTACCCACGCGTTTCCTGCGCGACTGGGTGAGCAGCCGCTACGGCGACCGGCTCAGCGCGCTCTGGCGGTCCACCGAGCGGCGGGTGCGGCGCGTCGATATCCGCGTGGGCGGAGCGATCGCCGCCGTGTCGAGCGCCGGCCTCGCGGAAAGCCTCGATGCATCGCCGCCGGATGGTCCGTCTGCCGACGCGTCTCCCATCGCCGGCCCTGGCCGCCCGCGCGCGGAGGAGAAGGCGGACATGCGCAGCGATCTCGCCGCCCCGCTCGACCGTCGCTTCGATTTCGAGGGCTTCGTCGTCGGCAAGCCCAACGAGTTCGCCTATGCCTGCGCCCGCCGCGTCGCCGAGCGGCCGGGCAGCCCCGCGTTCAATCCGCTGTTCCTGTACGGCGGCGTGGGTCTCGGCAAGACGCACCTGATGCACGCCATGGCCTGGGAGCTGCTCGGACGGGCGGACACGCGCGGCGTCTCGCTCGCCTACATGTCGGCCGAGAAGTTCATGTACCGCTTCATCGGCGCCATCCGCAGCCAGTCCACGATGGAGTTCAAGGAGCAGCTGCGCAGCCTCGACGTGCTGATGATCGACGACCTGCAGTTCCTGATCGGCAAGGACAACACCCAGGAGGAGTTCTTCCACACCTTCAATGCGCTGATCGACGCGGGGCGGCAGATCGTCGTCTCCGCCGACAAGTCGCCGTCCGACCTCTCGGGGCTCGAGGACCGGCTGCGCACGCGGCTCGGCTGCGGCATGGTGGCCGACATCCACGCCACCACCTTCGAGCTGCGCATCTCCATCCTGGAGGCCAAGGCGGCGCGTGCCAACGTGGCCGTGCCGCCGAAGGTCAAGGAGTTCCTGGCCCACAAGATCACCGGCAACGTGCGCGAGCTGGAGGGCGCCTTGAACCGGCTGATCGCCCACGCCAACCTGTTCGGCCGGCCGCTGACGCTCGAGACCACGCAGGAGGTGCTGCACGACTTGCTGCGCGCGCACGACCGGCGCGTCACCATCGAGGAAATCCAGCGCCGTGTCGCCGAGCACTGGGGCATCCGGCTCACCGACATGTCCTCCGCCCGCCGCGCCCGCAACGTGGCCCGCCCCCGCCAGGTCGCGATGTTTCTCGCCAAGCAGCTCACCAGCCGCTCGCTGCCGGAGATCGGCCGCAAGTTCGGCAATCGCGACCACACGACGGTCATGCACGCGGTCAACCGGGTGACCGAACTGATGGCCCGCGACACCGCCTTCAGCGATGACGTGGAGCTGCTGCGCCGGATGCTGGAGACCCAGGGGCCGGGTTGAGCGCGACCCGGCCGCCGGGCTGGCCGCGGTCCTCTACCGTCGGGCTTTCACTGGCCATTCACGGCGCGCACCACTAAACAGCGGGCACGCGGTGGCCCGTACGCATGCTGACCGACCTGCCGAACCTGCTGACGCTCTCGCGCATCGCCGCGATCCCGCTGATCGTCGGGCTCGTGGCACTGCGCGACGCGCGCGCCGACCTGGCCGCCTGCGTCATCTTCAGCGCCGCTGCGGTGACCGACTATTTCGACGGCCGCATCGCTCGGGTGCGCCGGCAGCAATCGGCGTTCGGCCGCATGCTCGATCCGATCGCCGACAAGCTGCTGGTCGGCGCCACGCTGATGATGCTGGTCGGGCTCGCCCGGGTCTCCGCCTGGGGCCTCTACCCTGCCGTGGTGATCATGCTGCGGGAGATCCTGGTGAGCGGCCTGCGCGAGTACCTGGCCGGCGTGCGGGCGGGGCTGCCGGTCACGCGGCTCGCCAAGTGGAAGACCGGCGTGCAGATGGCCTCGCTCGGCATGCTGCTCGCCGGCGACAGCGCCGCACGGCTCCTGCATCTCGGCTTCCTGCCGGTCTCCGCCCTCGGCGAGAGCGCCATCTGGGTCGCCGCCCTGCTGACGCTGCTGACGGGCTGGGACTACCTGACCGTGGGGCTGCGCCATGCCGCGGCGCCGGGCGCCCGGGATGCCGTGCCGCCGCGCTGAGCCGTGCCCGGCCATGAGGGTGCTCGGCCTGATCGGCTGGTCCGGCAGCGGCAAGACCACGCTGCTGACCGCCGTCCTGCCCCTGCTGGCGGCGCGCGGCCTGCGCGTCTCCACCGTCAAGCACGCCCATCACGGGTTCGACCTCGACCGGCCCGGCAAGGACAGTTTTCGCCATCGCGCCGCCGGCGCGCACGAGGTCGTGGTCGCCAGCAGCGCGCGCTGGGCGCTGATGCACGAGGTGACCGGGGCGGAGCCCGGCCTGCCGGCGCTGCTCGCCCGCTTGGCACCGGTCGACCTGGTGCTGGTCGAGGGCTTCAAGGCGAACCCCCACCCCAAGCTCGAAGTGCACCGCCCCTCGCTCGGCCGGCCGGCCTTCTGGCCGGAGCGGCCGGACGTGCGCGCGGTCGCCAGCGACGCGGCGCTGCCGGGCTGCAATCGCCCGGTGCTGCCGCTCGACGATCCGGCCGCCGTCGCCGCCTGGGTGCTCGGCTGGCTCGCAGGCCAGGAGACCGACATTAGCCGGGCATGAACGCACTATGGGGCATGAACGCAACAGGTGTGGCCGTCCCGCGAAGTACGCCTTGAGCGGCGCGAGCGGTGAAGGCACATTCCCGCGGCTTGGCCGACCGGCCTGACAAGGAAGTTTCGCGATGCGGCGTATCGCCCTGCCAGGGCTGGCCCTGCTGCTGCTCTCCGGCTGCGGTTTCGGCACTTTCGTCGGCAACACCCACACCTTCCTGCTGAACCCCGACCGCCCGATCGGCGACAGCGAGACGATGCGCCGGGTGCGGGCGCTGGCGGTGGAGGAGCAGCCGCTGCAGCCCGAGCCCGGCAACGTCTGGCCGGGCCCGGTGCCGCCGGAACCGACGCTGGCGGACCTCCAGCGCACGGCCAACCAGGGCCCCGCGCCGGCGCCGTTGCCGAACCAGCCGCCGTCAACCCCGCCCGCGACCCCGAGCCTGCCCCGCGGGTTGCCGCACGGCAGCTCGACCCCGCCGGCGGACAATCAGCCCGGCCTCAGCGTGCCCGGCACCGCTGCGGTGCAGCCCCGGCCGGGCGCGCCGCTGACCGCGCCGCCGGGCAGCCACCTCTACCAGACGCCGGCCGGAACGATGATCGGCACGCCGAGCGGCGGGGTGGACACGCTGACCGCCCCGAACGGCGCCAGCGGCGGCATCGCCGTGCCGAACGGCAACGGCACCACGACGATCATCGCTCCCAACGGCACGATCACCACCGTGCCGACGCCGAAGTGAGCGGCCGTTGAGCGAGGTGCGCGCGGCCGGTTCCGGGCTGCACCTGCTCTACTTCGCCTGGCTGCGCGAGCGGCTCGGCACCACCGAGGAGCGTGTGGACCTGCCCGCCTCGGTGCGGACGGTCGCCGATCTGTTCGCCTGGCAGGCGGGGCGCGGTCCCACCTACCGGGCCGCGTTCGCCGGCCCATCGCGCGTGCGCTGCGCCGTCAACCAGGATTTTGCCGGCGGCGACGCCCCGGTCCGCCCGGGCGACGAGATCGCCTTCTTTCCCCCGGTGACCGGCGGCTGAATGGCCACGGTGCGTGTTCAGGCCGGACCGTTCGATGTCGGCGCCGAGACCGCCGCGCTGACCGCCGGGCGCACCGATATCGGCGGCATCGGCTGTTTCCTCGGCACGGTGCGGGCCGGGTCAGGCGAACGGCGCGTCGCCGCGATGCACCTCGAGCACTATCCGGGGATGACCGAGCGGGCGATGCAGCGCATCGCCGCCGAGGCCGAGCGCCGCTGGGAGCTGCTGGGCTGCACGCTGATCCATCGCACCGGGCCGCTGGCGCCGGGCGAGCCTATCGTCCTCGTCCTTGCAGCCGCCGCGCACCGCCAGCCGGCCCTCGCCGCCACCGAGTTCCTGATCGACTGGCTCAAGACCAGGGCGCCCTTCTGGAAGAAGGAGATTTTTGACGACGGCACCGAGGCCTGGGTCGAGGCGCACGACGCCGACGACACCGCCGCCGCCCGCTGGCGGGAGCGGGACTGAGCCTCAGGCCGCCAGCCGCGCGACTTCCTCCGGCGCCAGGCGCACCAGGCGTTGGAACTCCCCGAGCAGCGTCTCCGTGACCCGGCCGGGCGTGTAGGCGTGCGCGCCGATCGAGCGCACCGCCGTGACCTCGGCCGCCGTGCCGACGATGAACGCCTCGCTGGCGCGGCCCAGCTCCTCCGGCATGATCGCCCGCTGTACCACCTGCATCTGCAGCCGGCGCGCCAGCGCCATCACCGTCCGCCGGGTGATGCCGTCGAGGAAGCAGTCAGGATCGGGCGTGTGCAGCGCGCCGTCGATCACGAAGAAGACGTTGGCCCCGGTCGCCTCGGCCACCCGGCCGCGCCAGTCCAGCATCAGCGCGTCGTCGTAGCCCGCCGTCTCGGCGGCGTTACGGGCGAGGGTGCCGATCATGTAGAGGCCGCTCGCCTTGGATCGCACCGGCGCGGTCGCCGGGTCCGGGCGCCGCCACTCCGCTAGCGTCATGCGCAGGCCGCGCATGCGATCGGCGCCGAACACGTTCGGCCAGGCCCAGCAGGCGATCGACAAATGCACTTTGGTGTTGTTGCCGGCGACCGAGAGCTGCTCGCTGCCACGCCAGGCGATCGGCCGCACATAGGCCTCGCTCAGCCCGTTGGCCGCCAGCACGCCCTCGCACGCGGCGTCGATAGTGGCGACGTCGAAGGGCAGGTCGAAGCCGAGAATCCTGGCCGAGCCGATCAGCCGGTCGGTATGCTCGCGCAGCTTGAAGATACGCCCGGCATAGGCCCGTTCGCCTTCGAACACGGCGCTGGCATAGTGCAGGCCATGCGACAGGACATGCAGCCTGGCCTCCCGCCACGGCACGTACGCGCCATCCAGCCAGATCACGCCGTCGCGGTCGTCGAACGGCACAGGCGTCATGGCGTCCTCCCCGATGATGTCTTCCCTACGCCGGACGGTACGGGTGGCGCCCCGAACAAGTCAACAAGACTGCCCTAACCCGAAGGAATGCCAGACATGCCGGACGCGAAGGGTTTTGCAGCGGAGCCGAGGGCGCCGGAGCCGAAAGCCTTGGAGGCGAAAGGTCTGGAGTCGAAAGGGTTGGCGCCGGCCGGCTCCAACCTGCTGTTCCTGCGGGAGGAGGAGATCCGGCTGGCCCAGGACCTGCTGTTCTTCGCGTACCGCGACTTCACCAACGCGGCCGACCTGATCCTCGCGGAGCTCGGCCTCGGCCGCGCGCATCACCGCGCGCTGCACTACATCGGCCGCAACCCCGGCATCAGCGTCAGCGAGCTGCTGGCCATCCTGCGCATCACCAAGCAGAGCCTGGCGCGCGTGCTGACCGCGCTGGTCGAGCAGGGCTACGTCGCGCAGTCGCCCGGCCACGCCGACCGGCGCCAGCGCCTGCTGGCGCTCACCCAGGCCGGCCAGGCGCTGGAGCGCCGGCTGTTCGAGCGCCAGCGCGAGCGCCTCGCCGCCGCCTTCCGCGAAGCGGGCGGGGCGGCGGTGGAGGGGTTTCGGCGGGTGATGCGCGGCATCATGGACGAAGCGGGGCGCGGCTACGTCGAGCGGTCCGAGGCGGCGGTGCGCGAGCCGCGCATCCGCCCATCCTGACCTCGTCCAGCCCGACTTCGTCCAGCGTGACGGCTTTTTTCCGCCGGGCCGGCGCCGTATGAGGAAGCGATGGCCGACGACTCCCACATCCTCGTCGTCGACGACGACGCCCGGCTGCGCGGCCTGCTCGGCCGCTTCCTCGCCGAGAACGGGTTTCGCGTCACCGTCGCCGAAAACGCGCTGGAGGCGCGCGACAAGCTGCGCTTCATGCATCCCGACCTGATGGTGCTGGACGTCATGATGCCCGGCGAGTCCGGCCTCTCGCTCACCGAGAGCCTGCGCCGCGACCACTCCGGGCTGCCGGTGCTGCTGCTGACCGCGCGCGGCGCCCCGGAGGACCGCATCGCCGGCTTCGAGGCGGGTGCCGACGACTACCTGCACAAGCCGTTCGAGCCGCGCGAGCTCGTGCTGCGCATCCGCGCGATGCTGCGGCGCGTCGTCCCTGCGTCTTCCGGCCCGGTGCGGCTCGGCACCGCGATTTTCGACGCCGAGCGCGGTGAGCTGCGCGCGCCGGAGGGCACCATCCACCTGACCGGCGGAGAGGTCGCGCTGCTCTCGGCGCTGGCGCACCGGCCGAACGAGGTGCTGTCGCGCGAGGACCTCGTCGAAGTGCTCGGCATGGACGGCGGCGCCGAGCGCGCGATCGACGTGCAGGTCACCCGCCTGCGGCGCAAGATCGAGCCGGATCCGCGCGAGCCGCGCTTCCTGCACACCGTGCGCGGCCGCGGGTACGTGCTCAAACCCGGCGCCTGAGCGGCGCTCGAGCGGGATTCGCCATGCACCCGCCGCGCATCGGCCTGATGCAGTGGGGGTTCGGCCGCGCGGTCAAGCGCATGCTGCCGCGCTCGCTGCTCGGCCGCAGCCTGCTGATCATCCTGCTGCCGCTCGTGCTGGTGCAGGCGGTGGCGCTGCAGATCTTCTACGGCAGCCACCTCGACATCGTGTCGCGCCGCCTCTCCAGCGCGGTCGCCGGCGAGGTCGCCTACACGCTCGAGCTGCTGCGCCGCTTCCCTGACCCGTCCGACCGCCAATGGATCCTGCGCAACGCCTGGGAGCGTTACGAGATCGTGATGCGCATCGAGCCCGGCGTGCTGCCGACGCCGGGCAGGAGCCCGAACGTGCTCGGCCCAATGGACGACGAGTTCGCCGCGGCGCTCGCCGAGAAGGTGCGCCTGCCGTTCACGATGGACTGGAGCTACGACCCCCGCACCGTGCTGGTCCGCGTGCAGCTGCCGGACGGCGTGCTGGCGGTGGAGGCGCCGCGCAAGCGGCTGGACACCGGCACCATCTACCTGTTCGTGATCTGGCTGGTCGGCACGGCGCTGCTGCTGTTCGGCGTCGCCGCGTTGTTCATGCGCAACCAGGTGCGCGCGATCCGCCGCCTGGCGGCGGCCGCCGAGGCGTTCGGCATGGGGCGCGACCGCGGCCCGATCAAGCCGGAGGGCGCGTCGGAGGTGCGCCAGGCCGCGACCGCGTTCAACCGCATGCAGGAGCGCATCCGGCGGTTCCTCACGCAGCGGACGGAGATGTTGGCCGGCGTCTCGCACGACCTGCGCACGCCGCTGACCCGGCTGCGCCTGGCCCTGGCGATGCTGCCGGCGCGGGCCGAGCTGCGCCAGGACGTCGCGGAGATGACCGCCGACGTCGAGGAGATGGAGCGGATGATCGGCGGCTATCTCGCCTTCGCCCGCGGCGAGGGCGCGGAGCAGGCGCAGCCGACCGACCTCGCGGCGGTGCTGGAGGAGGTCGCGGCCGGCGCCCGGCGCGCCGGCGCGGCGGTCGATCTCTCCACCCCGCCAGGGCTGACTCTGAAGCTGCGCCCGGACGCGGTGCGCCGCGCCATCACCAACCTCGTCGACAACGCGCGCCGCCACGCCCGCCGCGTGGCCCTCACGGCGCTGCCGCTCGGCGTGCGCGGCGTAACCGTCACGGTCGACGACGACGGGCCGGGCATCCCGCCGGACCGGCGGGAGAGCGTGTTCCGCCCGTTCGAGAGCGGCGCGGCTGGCGGCACCGGGCTCGGCCTCACCATCGCGCGCGACATCGTTCGCGCGCATGGCGGAGACATCATCCTCGAGGAGAGCCCGCTCGGCGGCCTGCGCGCCCGCATCCGCCTGCCGATCTGACCGGGATCAGGGCGGAGATCAGAGCGGCAGGATCAGAGTGGCGGGATCAGCGCGGCGCCTCGCTCGCCGACTTCTCCATCAGCGCCTTCATCTCGTCCATCGCTTCCATCACCCGGCTGTTCAGCAGCCCGAGCGCCTCGGTGTTGGCGCGCTGGATCAGGTCGCTCAGCTCCTTGGTGTTGGCGACCGCCCGCTCGTAGGCGCTCTTGAGCAGGTCGGCGTGGCGTGCCGCCTTGCCCTGCGGCGACTCCGTCGCGGCGATGGCGCGCATGTTCTCGCTCAGCTCGCTCATCGTCTGCTGCATGATCTCCATGTTGCGCTTGGCGACGGCCTGCGCGCCCTCGAGCGCCACGCGATTGGCGGCGGAGAACACTTCGAGATTGCGGCGATAGGCGCCGAGCAGCGTCTCGAAATCCGGCATCGAGGGCAGCTTCATCGCCGCGAACATGCGGGCGGGGTCGGTCAGCTTGTTGTCCGGATCCATCGCCATGGTCGGTTTCCTTCCACTGCACGGCCATGCTGGCCGAAGGCCCCGCCCGGCCCAGCGCCGTGCGGCCGTTCCCATGATAGCGAAACGCCGGCGGCGCGCGACGCCTGGTTGCGGTAGTGAATCGTGATCTCGCGCCGCAGCAGGCCGGCTCAGATCGGCGGCATCGCGGGTGGCGCCGGGAATGGCGGCGCTTCCGGCGGGTCCGGCGGTGGCGGGGCAGGGGGGACGACCTCGTCGGGCGGCGCCTCCGGCGACTCCCGCGTGGTCCGGTCCGGCAGCCAGGCCGCGGCCTGCTCGGCCCGCGCCAGCGACCCGTCCAGCGCGGCCATGGTCGCCGAGAGGTCGGCGCTGCCGTCGCGCTGCCACGCGCGCACCGTCCACAGCCACACCGCCAGCAGCGCCTTCGCCCGCAGCGCGCCGAGCGGGCCGGAGGCCGGCACCCCCGCACCGTCGAGCAGCCACGCCATGCTGCGCAGAGTGGCCGCGGCGAGCAGCAACGCGGTCACGGGCTCGAAGGGCAACCCGCGCAGCAGCGCCAGCACGCCCGCCCGGTGCGCCTGCAGCACGTCGATGCGCCGCATCACCGCCTCGAACAGCCGGTCGCGCACGCTGCCTTCCGCGCCGGCATCGCCCGCCAGCGCCGCCTGGTCGGCGATGCGGCCGAAGCGCAGCAGTACCGCGACGCGGCAGGGAAAGCGCGCCCGCGCCCGGTCCAGCGGCAGCCCGCCCAGCCGGGCGGCCGCGCCGACGCTCAACCGGGCGTAGCCCCGTTCGGCGATCACCGCGAAGGCGCTGGCGACGAGCGCGCGATCGAACTCGGCATCGCCGAGTGCCGCTGGATCGAGGCCCGTGCCGATCGGCCCGCTCACCCCGCCAGCTCGCGCGACCGCGCGGCCGCCGCCGCCACGGCGCGGGAGATCGCCTCCGGCCACGCCGTCGGCGCCATCAGCACCGCGAGCGCGCGCTCGGTCGTACCGCCGGGGCTGGTCACCGCCCGGCGCAGCGCCGCCGCGTCCTCCTCGCTGGCCGCGAGCAGCGCGCCCGAGCCGCTCACCGTGCGTCGCGCCAGCAGCCGCGCGAGGCTCGCCGGCAGCCCCTGCGCCAGCGCCGCCTGCTCGAGCAGCTCGGCAAGCAGGAACACGTAGGCCGGCCCGGAGCCCGAGACGGCGGTGACCGCATCGATCATCGCCTCGTCCTCGACCCAGGCGACGGCCCCGATCGCCGCCAGCAGCGTGTCGCAGAGGGCGCGCTGCGCGGCGCTCACCCCGGGCCCGGCGACGGCGACGGTCACGCCCTGGCGCACTGCCGCGGGCGTGTTCGGCATCGCCCGCACCACCGCTGCCTCGCCCAGCAGCTGGCGGATGCCGCCCAGGGTCCGCCCGGCCATGATGGAGAGGAACACCGCCGACCCCGCGAACCGCCGATAGGCGGGCAGCACCGCCGCGGCGTTCTGCGGCTTGACCGCCAGCACCACCGCGGCCGGCGCGAAGTCGCGCGGAATTGCGTCGGCGTCGGCGACCAGCGCCGCGCCCTCGACCGGCACCGGCGGCGCGGGATCGACGGCGACCGAGGCCGCCAGTCCCCGCTCACGCCAGCCGGCGAGCATGGCCCCGCCCATCCGCCCCGCGCCGACCAGCAGGATCGGCGGGATCGCGCCGGCGCTGCTCACGCTAGTGGTCCGATCGCTGCAGTCGGTTCCCGACTGCAGCGTGAATCGGCCCACAAGCAGACTCTCTGGTCGTGCGATTCACGATGCAGATGGCGCACCGGCCGATGTTCGGGCCCGCGATACGGGGAGCCATCTGCATCGATCGCACCACTAGCGGCCGCTCATGCCTCCCCGGCGCACTCCAGCATGGCGGCCTGCATCGCCTCGCCCGGCGCCTTGCCGCCCCACAGCACGAACTGGAACGCCGGATAGAAGCGCTCGCACTCGGTGATCGCGATGTCGACCATGTCCTCGATGCTCTCCGACGAGGCGCCGGGGGCGCCGCGCAGCAGCACGGAGTGGCGGAACACCGGCATGCCGTCGTCGCTGTCCATGCCGAAATGGCCGATCCACAGCCGCTCGTTGGCCAGCGCCAGCAGCTCGTAGAGCGCGCTGCGGCGGCGCGCCGGCACCTTCAGGTCGAAGGCGCAGGTGAAGTGCATGGCGCTGATCTCGTGCGACCAGCTGAAATAGAGGCCGTAGTCGCACCACTTGCCCGGCGCCTCGGCCGCCATCTCGGAGTCGCTGCGCCGGTCGAACGCCCACTCGTTGGCGGCGACGATCTGCTCCACGATGTCGAGGGGGTTGGCGGCGCTGTCCTGCGCCTGGGTCGGCTGGACGGACATTCTGGGTCTCCCATGAAGAGGAAGGCCGGGACGGACGGCGAAAACCGGAATCCCAACGAGTTCGAAGCCGAAGCGCCCGGGCCACCCTACCGGCGCGCCAGTGTGCGCCGCAAGTGGTGTTACCGGCGCGCAGGGGCGCTTATTCGATCGGTCCAGAAGCTGTTCCGGGCGGCGAGGGAGGCACCGGCGGCGGTTCCGGCGGGCCCGGATCGGGCGCCGGCTGGACCGCCGACTGCAGCGCCGATTGGGCGGCCGGCGGCGTTTCGAGCGCGGAGACCCGCGCTTCCAGCTCGGCGATCCGATGGCGCAGCATCGCGAGCTCGCCCTCCGCCGATTCCTGGGCGACGCGGGCATTCGCCGCCAGCTCCTGGATGGCGTCCAGCTCCTCGCGCTTGACGAGGTCGAGCCGCCGGATCGCCTCGTCGATGCGCGCGCGCACCAAGCTCTCCGCCTCGTCGCGCAACCCGGCGAGCGCGGACATCGCTCCTCCGGCTACGCCGGCGAGGTCGTCGAAGAAGCGGGGTCGATCGGCCATGGCGGGTGTCCTTGCGGGCTGAGCGCCATGTGGGCGCGGCTTCCGCCTCCGGCCAGCCCCCCCTATAAGCGCCGGCATGATTCTGGTCACCGGGGGCGCCGGCTTCATCGGCTCCAACCTGCAGGCCGCGCTCGCGACGCGCGGCGAGGAGACCGTCGTGCTCGACCGCCTGGGCAGCGCCGGCAAGTGGCGCAACCTCGCCCGCCACCCGCCCTCGCGCATCGTCCATCCCGACCGCGTGGACGACTTCCTCGCCGCTGACCCGCCGCTCGATATCGTCTTTCATCTCGGCGCGGTCAGCACCACCACCGCGCTGGACGGGGATCTCGTCTGGACCAGCAATGTCGGCCTGTCACAGCGCTTATGGTCCTGGTGCGCGGCGCGCCGGGTGCGGCTCATCTATGCCTCCTCGGCGGCCACCTACGGCGACGGCACGGCCGGCTTCCGCGACGACGCCTCGCTCGCCTATCTGCAGGGCCTTCGCCCGCTCAACCTGTACGGCTGGAGCAAGCACGCCTTCGACCTCTGGGTGGCCCGCCGGCTGGCGGCCGGCGACCCGCACCCGCCGCAATGGGCGGGGCTGAAATTCTTCAACGTCTACGGCCCGAACGAGTACCACAAGGGGCCGATGATCTCGGTCGTGAAGGTCAAGCACGACGAGGTCGCCGCCGGTGCCCGGCCCCGCCTGTTCCGCTCCGACCAGGCCGACCTGCCGGACGGCGAGCAGAAGCGCGACTTCATCTGGGTCGGCGACGTCGTCGCCATCATGCTCTGGCTGATGGACACGCCCGCCGCGAGCGGCCTGTTCAACGTCGGCACCGGGCGCGCGCGCAGCTATCGCGACCTCGCGCAGGCCGTCTGCCGCGCCGCCGGCGCCGCCGCGGAGGTGGAGTTCATCGACATGCCGGCCCCCTTGCGCGGCCAGTACCAGTCGTTCACCGAGGCGCGGGTCGAGGCGCTGCGCGAGGCCGGCTACGCCGACGCTTTCACCCCGCTCGAGGAGGGCGTGCGGCGCTACGTGCAGGACTACCTGGCCGGTCCCGATCCGTACCTGTGATGCCCGTCCTGATCTTCCCGTCCTTCGACCCCGTGCTCCTGCATGTCGGGCCGCTCGTCATACGATGGTATGCGCTCGCTTATATCGTCAGCCTGGTCCTGGGCTGGCGGTTGATGCGCCGCCTCGCCCAGCTTTCGCCTGTCGTCGCGACCCCGCTGCAGGTGGACGACTTCCTGACCTGGGCGACGCTCGGCGTCGTGCTCGGCGGCCGGCTCGGCTACGTGCTGTTCTACCAGCCGTTCCACTACTTTTCGGACCCCGGCGCGGTGGTGGCGGTCTGGCAGGGCGGGATGAGCTTTCACGGCGGCGCGCTCGGCGTGACCATCGCCATCCTTTGGTACACCTGGCGCCACCGCATCCCCGTGCTCGGCTTCGCCGACCGCATCGCCGTCTGCGCGCCGATCGGCCTCGGCCTCGGCCGTATCGCCAACTTCATCAACGGCGAGCTATGGGGCCGCCCGGCGCCCGCCTGGCTGCCCTGGGCGATGATCTTTCCCAACGGCGGGCCGATCCCGCGCCACCCCAGCCAGATCTACCAGGCGCTGCTGGAGGGGCTCGTGCTGTTCGCCGTGATGTACGCGCTGTCGCGCCGCCCGGCGCTGCGCGCCCGCTTCGGCTGGCTCACCGGCGCCTTCCTGGTCGGCTACGGCATCGCCCGTATCATCGGCGAGTTCTTCCGCGAGCCCGACGCCTTCCTTGGTTTCCTGGCGTTCGGCGCCACCATGGGCCAGCTGCTGTCGATCCCAATGCTGGTCGCCGGGGCCTGGCTGATCTGGCGCAGCCGGCCCCAGGAACTACCGGCATGACGGAACTGCCGGCGTGACGGAGCGGCTCGACCGCTTCATGGCCCGCGCGGGAGCTGCCTACTACGCGGGCCGCGACCCCTATGCGGACTTCACCACCGCGCCGGAGATCGCCCAGGCGTTCGGCGAGGTGCTCGGCGCCTGGGCGGCGGTGGTCTGGCAGGGCATCGGCCGCCCCGACCCGGTGCTGCTCGCCGAGGCCGGACCCGGGCGCGGCACGCTGATGGCCGACGCGCTGCGCGCGGTTCGCCGGGTCGCGCCGGATTTTGCGGCGTCGCTCCGCCTGCACCTCATCGAGACCTCGCCGCGGCTGCGCGCGCTGCAGGCGGCCCGCCTGCCTGACGCCGCCTGGCACGACGACCTCGGCGACCTGCCGGACGGGCCGCTGATCCTGCTCGCCAACGAGTTCCTGGACGCGCTGCCGATCCGCCAGTTCGTCCGCCGCGGCGCCGGCTGGACCGAACGCCACGTCGATGCCGGCCGTCTCGTCGAGCGCCCCGCCGGACCCTGCTCCCGCGTCGCCCCGGAGGGAGAAGTGGTCGAGATCTGCGAGGCCGCGCTCGCCGTCGCCCGCACGCTCGGCGCGCGCCTCGCCGGGGATGGCGGGGCCGCGCTGTTCCTGGACTACGGCCCGACGGAGAGCGCCCCCGGCGAGAGCCTGCAGGCCTTGCGCGACGGCCGCCCGGCGGATCCGCTGGCCGAGCCCGGCCGCGCCGACCTGACCGCGCATGTCGATTTCGCCGCCTTCGCCGCGGCGGCGCGGCACGCTGGCGCCACGGTGCACGGTCCGCTGCCGCAGGGCCTGTTCCTCGCGCGCCTCGGCCTGTTCCGCCGCACCGACCGGCTCGCCAGCGGCAAGCACCCCGCCCAGGCGCTCGCGCTGATCGAAGCCGCGCGCCGGCTCGCCGAACCGGACCGGATGGGCCGGCTGTTCAACGCGCTCGCCCTGACGCCACCCGGCGCGCCGGTGCCGCCGGGCTTCGAGCCATGAGGGCCGGCCAATGAGCGCCGAGGCGCTTCGCGCCCCCGGCTTCGCCGCACCGCACGGCTTCTTCACCCGGCGCGGCGGCGTTTCCGCCGGGCCCTACGCGACGCTGAACTGCAGCCTTTCCGGCGGCGACGACCGCGCCGCCGTGCTGGAGAACCGCGCCCGCGCCGCCGGGGCGGTCGGCGCCGACCCCGCCCGCCTGGTCGGCCTGACCCAGGTGCACGGCGCCGAGGTGGTGCAGGTCGTCGCGCCCTGGCCGCCCGGCGCCGGCCCGCGCGCCGACGCCATGGTGACGGATGTGCCGGGGGTCGCGCTGGGCATCGTCACCGCCGACTGCGCGCCCGTGCTGTTCCACGATCCCGCGATGGGCGCGGTCGGCGCCGCGCATGCCGGCTGGCGCGGGGCGCTCGCCGGCATCCTGGAGGCGACGCTCGCCGCGATGGCGGCCATCGGCGCCGCTCCGTCGCGCATCCGCGCCGTCATCGGCCCCTGCATCGCCCAGGCCTCGTACGAGGTCGGCCCCGACCTGCGCGAGGCGCTGCTCGCCCGCGCGCCGGACGATGCCCGCTTCCTCGCTCCCGGCCGGCCCGGCCGCTGGCAGTTCGACCTGCGCGGCTACTGCGCCGCCCGGCTGCGCGCGGCCGGGGTGTCGGTCGGCGCGGTCGAGGCCGACACCTGCGCCGACGCCGTCCGCTTCTTTAGCCACCGGCGCCGCGTGCGCGCCGGCGGCGGCCCGATCGGCCACCAGATTTCTCTCGTCGCCTGCCCGCCAAGGGGACGCGATGCGGCCTAGCCTCGCCTGGCTCGTGCTGCCCATTGCGCTGGCCGGCTGCGGCGACCTGCCGCGCCCGTTCATGGGCCGGCCCGGCGCGCAGGCCATGCGCCTGCTCCAGCCGCCGCCGCCGCGCCTCGCGGTGCCGCCGCCCCGCGAAGCCATGCTCGGCGACGGCGCGCGCGACGCCTATGCCGCGGCCGTCGCCGAGGCCCTGCTGCAGCAGGCGGTGCCGGCGGTCGCCGGGCCGAGCAAGCCCGGCGACTGGCGGCTGGTGCTCGGCGCCAAGGCGAGCGGCGACGTTGTCGTGCCGAGCTATACCGTCGAGAACCCCAAAGGCGAGAAGCAGGGCAGCATCGACGGCGCACCGGTCCCGGCCGGCCAATGGGCCGGCGGTGACCGCCTCGCGCTCGTCCAGGAGGCGCTTGGCGCGGCGCCCGGCATCGCTACCCTGCTGACCGGCATCGAGGCGGCGATCCAGCAGAGCGACCCGAACAGTCTGGTCAACCGGCCGGCCCGCGTCGTGCTGACCGGCGTCGCCGGCGCGCCCGGCGACGGCGACCAGTCGCTCGCGCTGCAGATGCGCCGCGAGCTGCCGAAGACCGGCGAGGTCGTGCAGGACAGCCCGGGCGGTGCCGACTTCTCGCTCGCCGGCAAGGTTACGGTCGCCCCCGGCGCCGGCGGCACGCAGCGGGTGGAGATCCAGTGGATCGTCGCCGACGCGCGCGGCGACGAACGCGGCCGCATCGTGCAGATCAACGAAGTGCCCCCCGGCACGCTCGACCAGTACTGGGGCGACGTCGCGCTGGTGGTGGCGCAGCAGGCGGCCGGGGGCATCAAGGAGGTCATCCTCAACCAGACCGCCGCCCGCCAGCTGGCCGCCGACCAGCGCGCCGCGCAACCCGAGGCACCGCCTGCGCCGGCTCCGCCCGGGCCGGCCGCGCCGCCGGAGCGCCCGGTGTCGCTGACCGCGCCGGCCCCGCCGGCCGCGCTGCCCCTGGCGCCTCCCGCCGTCGCGCCTCCCGCGGTCGCGCCGCGCCAGCCCTCACCGACCCAGCCCGCGCCGGCCAAGCCCGGGACGGCCCAGCCGAGCGCGGCCAAGTCGAGCACGGCCAAGCCCTTGCAGGCCGAGCCGGTTGGGGGCGTCGCCCAGCCGCCGAAGGCGCCGGAACGGCCGAAGCTCGCGGCGGGCGCCCCGGCGCAGCCGGATGCACCACAGCCGCCGTCCGGGAAATCGTCGACCAAGCCCGACATCGTCAAAGGGCCGCCGAAACAGGCGGCAACTGCCCGAACGCCCGCCGCCGGCTGCCCCAGCGCGTCGATGGACACACTGCGGTCACATTGCTAGAAGGCGCCGGCCGCACGTCCCCCGTGCGGCGTTCCGTAAGAGCAGCGCGCGCCCATGAAGATCGTCGCCTGCAACAGCAACCGCCCGCTCGCCGAGGCGGTCGCCGCAAAACTCAACCTGCCGCTCACCCGCGCCTCGGTCCGCCGCTTCGCCGACATGGAGGTGTTCGTCGAAATCCACGAGAACATCCGCGGCGAGGATGTCTTCGTGATGCAGTCGACCTCCTACCCGGCCAACGACAACCTGATGGAGCTGCTGATCACGCTCGACGCGCTGCGCCGGAGTTCCGCGCGCCGCGTGACGGCGGTCATTCCGTATTTTGGGTATGCGAGGCAGGACCGGAAGTCCGGTCCGCGCACGCCGATCAGCGCAAAACTGGTCGCCAACCTGATCACCGAGGCCGGCGCCAACCGCGTGCTGACGATGGATCTGCATGCCGGGCAGATCCAGGGGTTTTTCGACATCCCCGTGGACAACCTGTTCGCCGCGCCGCTGTTCGCGCGCGACATCCGCGAGCGATTCGCCGGGCGCAGCATCGTCATCGTGTCGCCCGATGTCGGCGGCGTGCTGCGCGCGCGCGGGCTCGCCGAGCGGCTGAACTGCGACCTCGCGATCATCGACAAGCGGCGCGAGCGTGCCGGGGTGTCGGAGGTGATGAACGTGATTGGCGAGGTGGCCGGGCGCGACTGCATCCTGCTCGACGACATCGTCGACTCCGGCGGCACGCTGTGCAACGCCGCCGCCGCGCTGATCGAGAAGGGCGCGCACTCGGCCAGCGTCTACACGACGCACGGCGTGCTGTCCGGCGGCGCGGTGGCGCGCATCGCCTCCGGACCGATCGCGCTGATGACGATCACCGACAGCATCCTGGCGACCGAGGCGGTGCGGCTCGCGCACAACGTGCGCCAGCTCACCATCGCACCCTTGCTTGCCGAGGCGATGCGGCGCATCAGCGACGAAAGCTCGGTCAGCTCGCTATTCTGCTGACGCACGACAGGAGGACGGCCATGAAGCTCTACTATACACCCGGCGCCTGCTCGATCGGCATCCACGTGATCCTCGAGGAGATCGGCAAGCCGTACGAGGCCCAGTCCCTCAATTTCAAGGAGCAGGAGCAGTACGCACCGGCGTTCAAGACGATAAACCCGAAGTCGAAAGTGCCGACCCTGGTGCGCGACGACGGCTCGGTGCTCACCGAATTTCCGGCGATCGCGTATTTCCTGGCGCGCAGCAATCCCGGTGCCGGACTCTGGCCGGAGGACCTGGACGCGCAGGCGCGGGCGCTCGAGGCGATGGACTACGCGGTCTCCACGATGCACATGCAGGGTTTTGCGCGCATCGTGCGGCCGAACAATTTTGCGCCGAACGCGGCGGACGAGGAGAAGGTGAAGGCGCGCGGCCAGGAGGTGTTCCTGAAGGGCTTCGACCTGCTCGAAAAGGCGCTGGCCGGCCGCGAGTACGTCGCCGGCCGCTTCTCGATCGCCGACACGGCGCTGTTCTATGTGGAGTGGTGGGCTGCGAAGCGGCTCAAGCTGACGCTGCCGCCGAACTGCGCGGCGCATCTCGAGCGCATGCTGGCGCGCCCCGCCGTGCAGCGCGTGATGCAGCAGGAAGGGCTCGCTGCCTGAGCGGGCTCGCCCCGCAGGCCTTCTGGTACCTGCGGCATGGCCAGACGGACTGGAATGCGAAGGACCTGGCGCAGGGGAACCTCGAGGTTCCGCTGAACGCGACCGGCATCGCCCAGGCGGAGGAAGCGGCGGTGCTGCTGCGCGGCCGCGGCATCGCCACGCTGATCTGCTCCCCGCTCGGCCGTGCCCGCACCACCGCGGAGATCGTGTCGCGCGCGATCGGGCTGCCGATCCTCTGCGAGGAGGCGCTGCACGAGGCTTCGTTCGGGGTGAACGAAGCCAAGCCGATCTTCGACGCCTGGTTCGCCGACTGGATCGCCGGCCGCGCGACGCCGGAGGGTGCGGAATCCTTCGCCGCGCTGCGCGAGCGTGCGGTGCAGGCGGTGAACCGTGCTCTGACCCACCCCGCTCCGGTGCTCGTGGTGGCGCACGGCTCGCTGTTCCGCGCGCTGCGCGCGGAAATGGGGCTGGACCCCTCCGTCCGGCTCGCGAACGCGACGCCGCAGCTCTGCGAGCCGCCGCCGCGGCCGGGAACGCCCTGGACGCTCACCCCGGCGACCCAGGTCGCGGGCTGATCCAGCCCAGCCGGGTCTATCCGGCAACCCTTCGATTGTGCCTGAGCCCGGTCAGTCGGTGCCGGCGGGCCCGGGCGGGCTTGTGGCTGGCGGGCTCGTGGCCGGCGGCTGTGCGGGCGGGGTCGGCGCGGCCGGGGCTGGGGTGGCCGGCGGCGGCAGCGGTGTCGCCGTCACCGGCGGCGGCGAGGGCGCCGTGGATGTTGGGGCCAGGGCTGGGTTCGGCGGGGCTGGGTTCGGCGGGGCTGGGTTGGGCGAGGCTGGGGGCGGCGGCTTCGGCTCCGGCGGCGCGACGGCGATCGGCACCGTGTAGTCCGGCACGATCCGTGCCTGCGCGCCGGCGATCACCAGCACCCTTTCGCCGAGCGGCAGCGGCTCCGCGTCGCGCTGCGTCACCGAGACCAGGTCGCCGTTGGTCTTGCGCACGATGTACTCGAAGGCCCGCACATCTCCGGTCGCATGCTCGACGGTGGAGCCGACCACGCCGCCCACCACCGCGCCGCCCAGTGCGCCGAACGCCTTGCTGACGTCCCCGCCGGGCCCCTGCGCGCCGGCGATGCCGCCCGCCGCCGCCCCGGTCGCCGTGCCGACCGTGCCGGCGGCGCTGACCGCCACCGGCCGCACCCCCACCACCACGCCCTGCTCCACCTTGTTCGCCTGTTGCACGGCGTTGCTGGCATAGACGTTCGGCGAGTAGCTCGGGCCGCAGCCCCCAAGCCCCACCAGCAGCACAGCCACCAACCCGGTGCAGGCCATCGTCGCGAGCCGCATCGGGCGCATCTCCGCGGATATCTGGGCGCGCTTCATAGGGAGAACCCGCCCGGCCCGCCACCCCGCCGGCTTGACGGCAGCGCCGCCGCCCGCGCATAAGGCGGCCGGACTGAACCGCCGCTCCGCGAGGCTCGCGCAGCGGCGCTTTCGGCTTTGAGGGCGCGAACCATGTTCGACACGCTGTCGGGCAAGCTCACCGGAGTGCTCGACCGGCTGCGCGGCCGCGGCCGGCTGGACGAGGCCGACGTCGCCGAGGCGCTGCGCGAGGTCCGCCTCGCCTTGCTGGACGCCGACGTCGCCCTGCCGGTCGTGCGCGACTTCATCGCCCAGGTGCGCGAACGGGCCGCCACCGCCGAGGTGATGGAGAGCGTCACCCCCGGCCAGCAGGTCATAAAGATCGTCAACGACGCGCTGGTCGAGGCGCTCGGCGGCGCGGGCGCCGTGCCGCTCAACCTCAACGCCCCGGCGCCCATCCCAATGCTGGTGGTCGGGCTGCAGGGCTCCGGCAAGACCACCACGGCCGGCAAGCTGGCGCTGCGCCTGTCCCGCCGCGACCGCCGCCGCGTGCTGCTGGCGAGCCTCGACACCCAACGGCCGGCCGCCCAGCTCCAGCTTGCCCAGCTGGCGCAGAGCGCCGGGGTCCCAAGCCTGCCCATCGTCGCCGGCCAGACGCCGGTGGAGATCGCCCGCCGCGCCATGGACACCGGCCGCCGCGAGGGGTTCGACCTGGTGATCCTCGATACCGCCGGCCGCCTTTCGATCGACCAGCCGCTGATGGACGAGGTGAAGGCCATCCGCGCCGCCACCGAGCCCGTCGAAACCCTGCTCGTCGTGGACGCGATGACCGGCCAGGACGCCGTCAACACCGCCCGCGCCTTCAATGAGGCGCTCGGAGTTACCGGCATCGTGCTGACCCGCATGGACGGCGACGCCCGCGGCGGTGCCGCGCTGTCGATGCGCGCCATCACCGGCGCGCCGATCAAGCTCACCGGCACCGGCGAGCGCATCGACGCCCTCGCGGACTTTCACCCCGAGCGGGTGGCCAGCCGCATCCTCGGCCTCGGCGACGTCGTCAGCCTGGTCGAAAAGGCCGCCGAGACGATCGACGAAGAGGAGGCGGAAGAGCTCGCGGCCAAGATGATGAAAGGCCGCTTCACGCTTGATGATTATGCAAAGCAGCTCAAGCAGATCGGCCGCATGGGTAGCCTGTCGGGCATCCTCGGCATGCTGCCGGGCATCGGCAAGATCAAGGACCAGATCGAGAACGCAAACCTCGATACTGCCATCCTCAAGCGTCAGGCGGCGATCATCGGCTCCATGACCCGCAAGGAGCGGGTGACGCCGGACATCATAAAGGCCAGCCGCAAGAAGCGCATCGCCGCCGGCTCCGGCACCTCCGTGCAGGAGGTGAATAAGCTGCTGAAACAGTTCGATGACCTGGCCGGGATGATGAAGCGCATGAGCCGGCTGGGGCAGAAGGGCCTGATGCGGCACGGCATCGGCGCGCTGCTGCCTGGGCGGCGGCAGACGTGGCATTAGCAATGGGCAGGAACGAAGGCCAGGGGCTCTGCCCCTGGACCCCGGCAAAGGCAGAGCCTTTGCAATCCTTCACTTCAAGCAAGGGGGTCTGGGGCCCGGCCCCAGCGGGGTCCAGGGGCGGAGCCCCTGGGCTGTTTCTTTGGGAGGACCAATGAGCCTGAAAATCCGACTTGCCCGCGCCGGTGCGAAGAAGCGGCCGTACTACCACATCGTCGTGGCGGACAGCCGCAGCCCGCGCGACGGGCGGTTCATCGAAAAGCTCGGCAGCTACAACCCGATGCTGCCACCCGAGCACGCCGACCGGGTGCGGCTCCAGGGCGAGCGCATCCAGCACTGGATCGGCCAGGGCGCGGTGGCGACCGACCGGGTGGCGCGCTTCCTCGGCCGCGCCGGGCTCGCGCCGATGCCGGCGATTTCCGAGCAGCCCAAGAAATCCGCACCGAAGAAGAAGGCGCAGGAACGGGCACGCGCCGCCGCGGCGTGAACCCGTGGCGGCCCGGGTCCTGCTCGGCGTGGTCGGGCGGCCGCACGGCGTGAGGGGCCTGCTGCACGTTCAAAGTTTTGCTGTCCAACAGGCTGATCTTGCATCATACACGCCGTTGTCCGACGACCGGGGGAGGCAGTTCGCGCTGCGCTGGGCAGGGCAGGGCGTTGCCGAACTGACCGAGCTGACGGCTGCCGGCCCCCGTCGCATCGCCGACCGGGACGCCGCCGGGCGGCTGGTCAACATGCGGCTCTATGTCGAGCGCGACCGGCTGCCGCAACCGGACGCCGACGAGTTCTACATCGCCGACCTGGTTGGCCTCGCGGTGGTCGGGCGTGACGGTGCGGCGCTCGGACGGGTGGCGGCGGTCCACGACTATGGCGCCGGCGCCAGCCTGGAGATCGAGCGGCCGGACGCGCCGCCACTGCTGGTCCCCTTCACCCGCGCCGCCGTCCCGGAGGTGGACCCCCGCACCGGTCGTCTGGTCGTGCAACCGCCCGCCGAGGTGGAGGCACCGTGACCTGGCGCGCCGGCGTGCTGACCCTGTTCCCGGAGATGTTCCCGGGGCCGCTCGGCCTATCCCTCGCCGGGCGGGCGCTGCGCCAGGGCGTCTGGAGCATCGAGGCGCACGACATCCGCGCGCACGCCACCGACCGGCACCGGACCGTGGACGACACCCCGTTCGGCGGCGGCGCCGGCATGGTGATGCGCCCCGACGTGGCCGACGCCGCCATCGCCGCGGTCGCCGACCGCCGGCCGCTGCTCTGTCTCACCCCGCGCGGCCATGCGCTTACCCAGACGCGGGTTCGCGCGCTGGCCGGTGGCCCGGGGGTGGTGCTGCTGTGCGGCCGCTACGAGGGGGTGGACCAGCGGGTGATCGAGGCGCGCGGCCTGGAGGAGGTCAGCATCGGCGACTTCGTCCTCTCGGGCGGCGAGCCGGCGGCGCTTGCGCTGCTCGACGCCTGCGTCCGCCTGCTGCCCGGCGTGATGGGCGCCGCCGAGAGCGCCGCCGAGGAGAGCTTCTCGGCCGGGCTGCTGGAATATGCCCATTATACCCGCCCTGCCGAGTGGCAGGGCCGGCGGGTGCCGGAGGTGCTGCTCTCCGGCCACCACGCCGCCGTCGCCGCCTGGCGCCGGGCCGAGGCCGAGCGCGTCACCCGCGAGCGCCGGCCCGATCTCTGGGCGGCGCATGGGGGAGACATGCAGGGCGCGTCGGTTGCGTCGGCGGCGGGCACGCCGTAAGGAACGCCGAAAGGATCGCACCATGAACATCATCCAGCAGTTCGAGGCCGGCGAGGTCGCCCGCCTGACCGCTTCCCGCGCGGTGCCGGATTTCTCCCCCGGGGACACGCTGCGGGTCGCGGTGAAGGTGGTGGAGGGCGAGCGCACCCGCACCCAGGCCTTCGAGGGCGTCTGCATCGCGCGTTCCAACAAGGGGCTGAACAGCAATTTCACGGTGCGGAAAATCAGCTACGGCGAGGGGGTAGAGCGCGTATTCCCGCTCTACTCGCCGGCGGTCGCTGAGATCGCGGTGGTGCGCCGCGGCGACGTGCGGCGGGCCAAGCTCTATTACCTGCGCGGTCGCCGCGGCAAGTCGGCCCGCATCGCCGAGAAGTCGGGCGAACGGGCCGCCGAACCGAAAGCCGCCGAATAGGGGCGCGCCATGCCTGAAGCCAGGCCGCGGACGCTGTTTGACAAGATCTGGGACAGCCACGTCGTCGAGCGGCTGCCGGACGGCACCTGCATCCTCTACATCGACCGCCACCTCGTGCACGAAGTCACCAGCCCGCAAGCCTTCGAGGGTCTGCGCCTGGCCGGCCGCCGGGTGCGCCGGCCGGACTGCACGATCGCGGTGGTCGATCACAACGTGCCGACGGAAAACCGCCGCAACGGCATCGCCGAGGAAGAGAGCCGCATCCAGATCGAGACGCTCGAGCGCAACGTCGCCGAGTTCGGCGTGCCCTACTTCCCGCTGCTCAGCGCCCAGCAGGGCATCGTGCACATCATCGGCCCGGAGCAGGGCATCTCGCTGCCGGGCATGACCATCGTCTGCGGCGACAGCCACACGTCCACGCACGGCGCCGTCGCCGCGCTCGCCTTCGGCATCGGCACCTCGGAAGTCGAGCACGTGCTGGCCACCCAGACGCTGCTGCAAAAGCCGGCGAAAAACATGCGCGTGGCGGTGGACGGCGCGCTGCCGGTCGGCGTCACGGCTAAGGACGTGGTGCTGGCGATCATCGGCCGCATCGGCATCGCCGGCGGCACCGGCCATGTCATCGAATATACCGGCGAGACGATACGCGGCCTCGACATGGCCGGGCGCATGACGGTCTGCAACATGTCGATCGAGGCCGGCGCGCGCGCCGGCCTGGTAGCGCCGGACCAGAAGACCTTCGACTACATCAAGGGCCGCCCCTTTGCCCCGGCCGGCGATGCCTTCGATCGCGCCGTGGCGTACTGGCGCACCCTCCCGTCCGATGAAGGCGCGAGCTACGACAAGCAGGAAAAGCTCGACGCCAGGAAAATCGCGCCGATGGTCACCTGGGGCACCAACCCCGAGGCCGTCGCGCCGATCACCGGCATCGTCCCCGACCCCCGCGAGGCCGCCGACGAAGCCCGCCAGGCGCAGATGCAGCGCATGCTCGACTATATGGGCCTCACCCCCGGCCAGAAACTCGCGGAAATTCCGGTGGACGTCGTCTTCATCGGCAGCTGCACGAACAGCCGCCTGGAAGACATCCGCGCCGCCGCCGCGATCGCCCGCGGCCGCCGCGTCGCCGAGGGCGTGCGCGCGCTGGTCGTCCCCGGCTCCGGCATCGTCAAGGAGCAGGCCGAAGCCGAGGGCCTCGACCGTATTCTTCTCGAGGCCGGCTTCGAGTGGCGGGAAGCCGGCTGCTCGATGTGCCTCGGCATGAACCCCGACCGCCTAAAACCCGGCCAGCGCTGCGCCAGCACGTCGAACCGCAATTTTGAGGGTCGCCAGGGCCCGGGCGGACGCACGCACCTGCTCTCCCCAGCCATGGCCGCCGCCGCCGCCGTCACCGGCCACCTCACCGACGTGCGGGAGCTTGCCTGATGCAGGCCTTTACCACGCTGACCGGCGTCGCCGCCCCGCTGCCGATCGCCGACGTGGATACCGACAAGATCATCCCCGCGCGCTTCCTGAAAACCGTAAAGCGCAGCGGCCTCGGCGTGCACCTCTTCTACACGCTGCGCTTCGACAAGGACGGACGCGAGCGCCCGGATTTCGTGCTGAACACCGAGCCCTATCGTCACGCCGAAATCCTGATCGCGCTGGAAAATTTCGGCTGCGGCAGTTCGCGCGAGCACGCGCCCTGGGCGCTGCTGGATTTCGGCATACGCTGCGTGATCGCCCCCGGCTTCGCCGATATCTTCTACAACAACTGCTTCAAGAACGGCGTGCTGCCGATCCGCCTGCCGCGGGATGTGTGCGACCGGCTCATGGACGATGCGCGCATGGGCGGCAATGCGCGGCTGACCGTTGATCTCGCTCGTCAGGTCGTGGTGCGGCCGAACGGGGAAGAGGTCGGCTTCGACATCGACCCGTTCCGCAAGCACCTGCTGCTCAACGGGCTGGACGATATCGGCCAGACGTTGCAGCACGCGACGAGCATCGGCACCTACGAGACCAAGCGCGGCACGGAGCAGTCCTGGCTGCCGCCCGTGCACGTCGGCTGAGCACGCATGGCGGCGAACAAGCGCCTGCTCGTGCTGCCCGGCGACGGCATCGGCCCGGAGGTGATGCGCGAGGTGCGCCACGTCATCGAGTGGATGGACCGGCGCCGCGCCGTGACCTTCGACATCGCCGAGGACCTCGTCGGCGGCGCCGCCATCGACAAGCTCGGCAAGCCGATCACCGAGGCCACGGTGGCCCGCGCGAAAGAAGCCGACGCCGTGCTGTTCGGCTCGGTCGGCGGGCCGAAATGGGACACGCTCGGCTTCGCGATGCGCCCGGAGATCGCGATCCTGACCTTGCGCCGCGAGCTCGGCCTGTTCGCCAATCTGCGGCCGGCGGTGGTGCTCGACCCGCTGGTGGACGCGAGCACGCTGAAGCCCGATGTGGTGCGCGGGCTCGACCTGATGATCGTGCGCGAGAGCACGGGCGGCATCTATTTCGGCGAGCCTCGCGGCATCGAGGAGCTGCCGGACGGGCAGAAGCGCGGCGTCAACACCGAGGTCTACACCACCGGCGAGATCGAGCGCGTGGCCCGCGTCGCCTTCGATCTCGCGCGCAAGCGGCAGGGCCGCGTGTGCAGCGTCGAGAAGGCCAACGT
>JAFAYA010000014.1 GCA_019240635.1 Acidisphaera sp.
GCGCCTCGTCGATGAACAGGATGATCGGCTTCGGGCTCGCCTTGGTTTCCTCGATCACCGATTTCAGCCGGTTCTCGAACTCGCCCTTCACGCCGGCGCCGGCCTGCAGCAGGCCGAGATCGAGCGTGCGCACGATCACGTCCTTCAGCGCTGGCGGCACGTCGCCCTCGGCGATGCGCGCGGCGAACCCCTCGACCACCGCGGTCTTGCCGACGCCGGCCTCGCCGGTGAGGATCGGGTTGTTCTGCCGCCGCCGCGTCAGGATGTCGATGACCTGGCGGATCTCGAAATCGCGCCCGAGGATCGGGTCGATCTTTCCGGCCTTGGCGCGGCCGGTCAGGTCGATCGTGTACTGGTCGAGCGCGCCCGAGCCGGCCGGGCGCGGCATGCCGTCCGAGGTCGCGGCCGGCGCGCCCTCGACGGCGGTCGTCGCACTCGCCGCCTCGGCGCTGTTCGCGGTGATCGCGGCGAAATCGCGCTTCAGCGCGTCGGCCGGGATCTTCAGCAGCTGGCCGGACGCATCCTTGGCGCGCCGCGACAGCGTCTCGTCGGCCAGCAGCGCCCAGAGCAGATGGCCGGACCGCACGCGCGACAGGCCCTGCTCGACCGAGGCGAGCAGCCAGGCCTGCTTGGCCATCTCGACGATATCGGGCGACAGGCTCGGCGCCCGCGCATTGCCGGTCTTCATCCGGTCGAGCGCGCGGTTCAGATCGACGGTCAGCCGGCCCTGGTCGGCCTCGTAGTGGCGCAGGATCGCCGCGATGTCGGTGTCGGTGCCGTCCACCAGCTTCACCAGCCAGTGCTCGATCTCGACGTTGTAGTGGCTGCGCGAGAGCGTCAGGCCGGCCGCCGCTTCCAGCGAGCGGCGACAATGGTCGTTCAGCCGCCCGACCAGCGACTTGAGGTCGATCGCCGCCATGTTCTAACCCCCCCGGGTTGCGCGTGACCTCGGCCGCGCCATCGGATGGTAGCACAGGCCGTTCCGCCGAGGGAGAGTATGTGTTACGTCAGCGTTCTGTCCAGCAGGCGGCGTCGGCGGCTCGCCGCGTCCGGTCCCGACTGCCGCGGGGAACGATGAATGGACGAATTTCCGGAAGGCTTCGATCTCGCGGCACTGCTCGAGCCGATCGCCGGCGACAATCCGGCCGGACCCGATCTGCGCGAGGACTACGCGCCGCAGTCCGTCTATTACCGCCTGCGCGACGCGCGGGCGGACGCACGCGCCGCCGAGCGCGCCGCCGACGCCGCTGAGGAAGCGGGCGAGGCCGCCGAGGCGCCGCAATGGCGCAGCATCCGCAGCCTCGCCGTGCAGGCGCTCGGGCTTTCGAAGGATCTGGAAGTCGCCGGCTGGTACACCGAGGCGCTGCTGCGCAGCGACGGCCTGCCCGGGCTCACCGCAGGGGTGAACCTGATGACCGGCCTGGTCGATACGTTCTGGGAACAGCTGTACCCGGTGCCGGACGAGGACGGCATGGCGACCAAGGTGGCGCCGGTCACCGGCCTCAACGGCGAGGGCGGCGACGGCGCGCTGATCCAGCCGTTGCGCAAGCTGCCGCTGTTCCAGCGCGCCGACGGCTCGATGATGGCCGTCTGGGAGTACGAGCGCTCGGCCGAGCTGCTGACCGTGGACGCGACCCGGCGCCAGCAGCGGCTGGACGCCGGCGTGCCGTCGTTCGAGACCGTGGAGACCGAGGCGCGCGTCGCCGGTGCGGCCCGTTTCGCGGCGGTGCGGCGGGCCGCGGCGGCGGCCGGTGCCGCCTGGCAGGCAATGAGCGAATCGCTGGACGCCAAGGCCGGCGCCGATGCCCCGCCCACGACCCGGGTGCGCGACCTGCTCGCCCAGATCGTCGAGGTCTGCAACAAATACGCCCCGCCGGACAGCGAGGCCGGTTCGGATGGCCTGGCCGACACGCTCCCGGACGGTCAGGCCGGCGCCGTCGTCGCGGTGAGCCAGGGCGTCGTGGCCGCCCCCGGCCGTCTCGCCACGCGCGAGGATGCGCTGCGGCTGCTCAGCGACGTCGCCGAGTTCTTCCGCCGCACCGAGCCGCATTCCCCGCTGGCCTATACGCTGGAGGACGCGGTGCGCCGCGGCCGGCTCTCCCTGCCCGAGCTGCTCGAGGAGATCATTCCGGACAAGCCGTCGCGCGACACCATGCTGATGAGCCTGGGCATCAGGCCGCCACCCGCTCCGGAATGACGGCGGCTCGCTTAGGGAATTGCGCATGGTCGGGACCATAGGCCGGCGACGCTGCGGCGCAGTGTGAGGCATCTCACAGTCGAACCCGCGCCGTGCAGCTTCCTTGACCGTCGCCGGTTCGGCGAGCTATTCTTACGTTCGCAGAAGTATAGCTTCGGGCTCGGACCGGGGGCGGGGCGTCCCGGCGCGGCCAGACCGGCGGCAGACTGACACCGCACATTGGGGGCAAGGCTCATGAGCGCGAGCATCCACGACAAGCTGAATCGCGTGCGCAAGCCACGCGTGCACATCACCTACGAGGTCGAGACCGAGGGTGCGCAGGTGTTGCGCGAGCTGCCCTTCGTGGTCGGCGTGATGGGCGACTTCTCGGGCGACCCGACGCAGCCGCTGCGGCCGATGGCGGACCGCAAGTTCATCCAGATCGACCGCGACAACTTCAACGACGTGATGGCGCGCATGACGCCCGGCCTGAACCTGAAGGTCGACAACAAGCTGGCGGGCGATGGCACGCAGATGTCGGTCGGACTCAAGTTCAACTCGCTCGACGATTTCGAGCCGGCGCGCGTCGCCGAGCAGGTGCCGGCACTGAAGGCGCTGCTCGAGACGCGCAACAAGCTGCGCGACCTGATGAGCAAGGCCGATCGTTCGGAAGAGCTGGAGAGCCTGCTCGAGCAGGTGCTGAAGAACGAGACGGAACTGAAATCCCTGTCGAGCCAGCTTGGGCTCGCCAAGCAGGAGGGCTGATCGATGTCCGGCAGCACCGAACTCGCGCCGGAAGGCGCTCCCGCAACCACGACCGAAGCCGGCGCCGTCAACCTGCTCGACCAGGTCGTCGCCGCAACCAAGCAGACCGAGCCGGATCGGGCGCAGGAACTGGTGAAGACGCTGGTCGAGCAGGCGCTCACCGGCACCGTCACGTTCGACAAGAACCTGACCCGCACCTTCGACCGCGCGATCGCGGCGATCGACGCCAAGCTGTCCGCGCAGCTCAACGAGATCATGCACAACGAGCGCTTCCTCAAGCTCGAAGGCACGTGGCGCGGACTGAACTTCCTGGTGATGAACAGCGAGACCGGGACCAGCCTGAAGGTCCGCGTGCTCAACGCCAGCAAGCGCGACCTGAACCGCGACCTCACCCGGGCGGTCGAGTTCGATCAGAGCCAGCTGTTCAAGAAGATCTACGAGAACGAGTTCGGCACGCCGGGCGGCGAGCCGTACGGCGCGCTGATCGGCGACTACGAATGGGGCAACCATCCCGACGACGTCGAGACGCTCCGGCTCGTCTCGAACGTGGCGGCCGGCGCCTTCGCGCCGTTCGTCTCCGCCGCCGGCGCCGGCATGTTCGGCTTCAAGGACTGGACCGAGCTCTCCAAGCCGCGCGACCTCGCCAAGATCTTCGAGACCCAGGAATACGCGAAATGGCGCGGCTTCCGCGACAGCGAGGACGCGCGCTTCGTGTCGCTGGTCATGCCGCGCGTCATCGCCCGCCTGCCGTACGGCGCGGCGACCAAGCCGATCGACGAGTTCGCCTACGAGGAGGCGCCGTTCGACGCGGCCGGCGCCGCGCGGCCCATGCAGCACACCGAATACTGCTGGATGAACGCCGCCTACGTGATGGGCACGCGCCTGACCGACGCGTTCGCCAAGACCGGCTTCTGCACGGCGATCCGCGGTGCGGAGGGCGGCGGCAAGGTCGAGAACCTGCCGAACCACGTCTTCACCTCCGACGACGGCGACATGGATGCGAAGTGCCCGACCGAAATCGGCATCACCGACCGGCGCGAGTTCGAGCTGTCCAATCTCGGCTTCCTGCCGCTCTGCCACTACAAGAATACCGACTACGCGGTGTTCTTCGGCGCCCAGAGTGTGCAGAAGCCGAAGAAGTACGACCGGCCGGAAGCGACGTCCAACGCGGCGATCTCGGCGCGCCTGCCCTACCTGATGGCGACCAGCCGGTTCGCGCACTACCTGAAGGTGATGGCACGCGACAAGATCGGCAGCTACATGGAGGCATCGGACTGCGAGACCTGGCTCAATCGCTGGATCAACAACTACGTCAACTCCAACGAGAACGCCGGGCCGGAGACGAAGGCGCGCTTCCCGCTGCGCGAGGCGAAGGTCGAAGTGAAGGAAATCCCGGGCAAGCCCGGCTCCTACAATGCCGTCGCCTATCTGCGGCCCTGGCTGCAGATGGAAGAACTGACCACCAGCATGCGGATGGTCGCGCGCATTCCGCAGAAGGCTTGATAAAGGCGAGAGGGTCGCGTCCCGCACCGTTCGGCGCGGGGGGTCAGAGGTGAGCGAGACCGAGGCCGTCGAACAGGACGCCGCGACCGTGGTCGGCGCGGCGCCCCTGCGCCAAGCCGCACCGCTGCGCGACGCGGTGCTCGACGGCCGCTTCTTCGGCGCGCGCCACGCCGACGGAGCGGCGAATCTTGCCGAATTCATCGTGCAGCCGCAGGCCGCGGCGCTCTGGGCATGGTTCGGGCCGGACGCCGCGCCGCGCCTGGCAGCCGATCCGCGCGCCGCCCGCGCAGCACTCGACCGCGACATGGCCGCGATCGACGCGGCGATCGGCGCGCAGCTCGACGCCGTGCTGCACCACCCGCGCCTGCGACGGCTGGAGGGCGCCTGGCGCGGCCTGGCATGGCTCGTGGACGGCCTCGATCCCGGCGCGCGCGTGCGCGTGAAGCTGCTCAATCTCGGGTGGGCGGAGCTGTGCCGCGACCTCGAACGCGCCATCGAGTTCGACCAGAGCCAGCTTTTCAAGAAGATTTATGAGGAGGAGTTCGGCTCGCCGGGCGGCGAGCCGTACGGCCTGCTGGTCATCGACCATGAGGTGCGGCATCGGCCGGCGCAAGGCGCTCCGACCGACGACATCACCGCACTCGCCGCCCTCTCCGGCGTCGCCGCCGCGGCCTTCGTGCCGACCGTGCTCGCCGCATCCCCGACGCTGCTCCAGGTGGACAGCTTCGCCGACCTCGCCGTCGTCGCCGATCTGAGCAATCCGTTCCGCGGGCCGGACTACACGCGCTGGCGCAGCATCGCCGGGCGGGAAGACATGCGCTTCGTCGCCGTCGTGCTGCCGCGGCTGATCGCGCGCGAGCCCTGGCGGGACGACCCCGCCCGCAACGACCGCTTCCGCTACGCGGAATACGCGCCGGACGCGGAGAGCCGGGTCTGGATGACCGCCGGCTACGCCTTCGCCGCCGTCACCGCCCGCGCCTACACCGAGCACGCCTGGCCCGCGGACGTGCGCGGCACCGAGACCGATCGCGTCGGCGGCGGGCTCGTCCTGCACACGCCGGTCGAGCCGTTCCGCACCGATCCCGACCATGTCTGCGTCCGCCCGGCGCTCGACGTCGTGCTGACCGACCGGCAGGAGCGCGCGCTGGTCGACGCCGGCCTGATGCCGCTCGCCACCCTTCCGTACGGCGAGGCGGCGGTGTTCGGCGCGGTCCCCAGCCTGCAGGCGCCGCGGCAGTATGTCGGGCCCACCGCCCGGGCGGCCAACGCCAATGCGCGCATCTCCGCGCAGATCAACTACATGCTCTGCGCCTCGCGCTTCGCGCACTACCTGAAGATGCTCGGCCGCGAGATGGTGGGTGCGTTCCGCACCTCCGAGGAGATCGAGCGCGAGCTGCAGAACTGGGTCGGCCGCTACGTCAATTCCAATACTGCGGCGGGCCCGGACACGCGCTCGCGCTTCCCGCTGGTCGCCGCGCGCGTCACGATCAAGGAGCGGCCGGGCCGGCCCGGCGTGTTCGGCTGCACCTTCCTGCTGCAGCCGCACTTCCAGCTCGACAACGTAACCGCGGCGTTCCGCCTGGTGACCGACATCACCGCCGGCGGGGCACGCTGACCAGGAGGCCGAGGCATGTCACAGACCACCGAAGGTGCCGGCGATCTGTTTCGCGCCGGCAAGCTCCAGGCCGCCATCGACGCGGCGAACGCGGCGGTCCGCAAGACCCCGGGCGACCTCGCGGCGCGCGTGCTGCTCGCCGAGATGCTGCTGTTCGCCGGCAATCTCGAACGCGCGGACGTGATACTGGACGCCGCGGCGCAGGCCGACCCTTCGGCCGTCGTCGTCGTCGCCGAGTTCCGCCAGTTGCTGCGCGCGGACATGGCGCGCCGGCAACTCCGCCGCGACGGGCGCGTGCCGGAGTTCCTGGGCGAGCCGACGGAATCGCAGAAGGCGCTGCTCGCCGCCTTCGTCGCTCTCCGGTCAGGCGACGCGCAGGGCGCCGCACAGCGCGCCGCGGAGGCGGAGTCGCTGCGCCCGCGCGTCCCGGGGCGGCACGGCGATGCGCCATTCGACGACCTGCGCGACGCCGACGACCTCTGCGCCGGCCTGTTCGAGGTGCTGACCACGACCGGCAAATACTATTGGGTGCCGACGGAGCGGGTGGAGAGCATCGAGTTCCATGCACCGCGCCGGCCGCGCGACCTGGCCTGGCGTCGCGCCAGCATCGTGGTCAGCGGCGGGCCGGACGGCGACGTCTACATTCCCGCGATGTACGGCAACGACGATCCTGCCTGTCCGGACCAGCTGCGCCTGGGCCGCGCCACCGACTGGCAGCAGGACGGCGCCGGTCCCGTCCGCGGCGTCGGCCAGCGCACCTACCTGGTCGGCGAGGAGGCGCTCGGCATCATGGCCCTCACCACGCTGACCTTCGGCAGCGCATGAGCGGACGCACCGGGCGGGAGCAGCGCGCCAGCGCCGCACCCCGCGTCCAGCTGCCGCTGCTCGACCGGCTGATCGACGACGCACCGGACGAGCCGCGCGACCCCCCGCTCTCCGCGGCCGAGGCGATGGGCCTGCTCCGCCGAGCGGTGCGGCGCGACCTGGAGGCACTGCTCAACGCCAGGCGGCGCTGGAACTCCTGGGATCCCGGGTTGGCGGAATTGCGCAGCTCGCCCGTGGGGTTCGGCATGCCGGACTTCACCTCCGGCGCGTTCAACGACAAGGGCCAGCGCGACCGGCTCTGCGCCGAGATCGAGGAGACCATTCGCCGCTTCGAGCCGCGCTTCGTCAGCGTCCGCGTCTCGCTGACCGAGGAAAACCAGGACCAGCTCGACCCGACGCTGCGCCTGCGCATCCAGGCGCTGCTGCACGCCGAGCCGGCGCCGGAGCCGGTGGCGTTCGATACCGTGGTGGACCCCACCACCTCGGACATCGTCGTGCGCCAGCACGACACATGACATGCGCGCGGGCGCACGACACATGACATGCGCGCGGGGGCACGACGCATGACCATACCAGCTTCACTCGGCACGCTCCGCCCGGCGCACGGATAGCTCGTACGATGTCCGACGCCCTCCTGCCGTACTACAACCGCGAGCTCATCGCGATCCGCCGCCTCGCCGCCGAGTTCGCCGAGGCGCACCCGAAGATCGCCGGCCGCCTGCGGCTGGCCGGGGACGCCGTGGACGATCCGCACGTCGCCCGGCTGCTCGACGGCGTGGCCTTCCTCGCCGCGCGCGTGCACCATCGGCTCGACGACGAATTTCCTGAGCTGACCGACGCCCTGCTCGGCGTCCTCTACCCGCACTACCTCGCACCCGTTCCGTCCTGCGCCGTCGCGCAGTTCGCCAGCCCCCCCGACCTCGTCGCCCCCGTGCAGGTCCGCCGCGGCACGCCGCTCGACACCGAGCCGGTGCGCGGCGAAACCTGCCGCTACCGCACCGGCTATCCGCTCACGCTGTGGCCCGTGGAGATCGACAGCGTCCGGCTCTCGGGGCTGCCGCTCGCCGCACCGGCCAACCCGACCGCCGGGGGTGCGGTCGCGGTGCTGCGCATCGCGCTGAAATGCGCGAGTGCGGAGGCGCGCTTCGCGCAGCTCGGCGTCGATCGCCTGCGCTTCTTCCTGCGTGGCGCGTCGAACATCGCGCTGCCGCTCTACGAACTGCTATGCGGCCACACCCTGTCGGTCGCCTACGCCGATGGTCCGGCCGACGCCGCCCCGGTGATCCTGCCGGGCGATGTCATCGAGCCCGTCGGCTTCGGCCCGGAGGAGGCGCTGCTTCCCTGGCCGGCCCGCAGCTTCTCCGGCTTCCGCCTGCTCACCGAGTATTTCGCGTTTCCGGAGAAATTCCTGTTCGTCGATTTCTGCCGGATGGATGCGAAGACGCTGCTCTCCGGCGACAATCGGCTGGAAATCTTCGTGTATCTCGACCGGGCCGTGCCCGAGCTCGAGCGTGCCGTGGGCGCGGACGCCCTGGCGCTCGGCTGCACGCCGATCGTCAACCTGTTCTCGCAGCGTTGCGAGCCGGTGCCGCTGACCCACACCGATACCGAATATCGGATCGTGCCCGATGCGCGCCGGCAGCAATCGCTCGAGATCTGGGACGTCGAGCGGGTCAGCGAGACGCGGCCGAGCGGTGCGCAGCGGCCGTGGCGACCGTTCTATCGCATGACGCACGGCGACCCCGACGCCGGCACGCCCGGCGGCGCATACCACGTCGTGCGGCGCGACAGCCCGGCCCCGCTCTCCGGCAGCGAGGTCTATCTCGCGCCCGATGACGCCGGGTTCGATCCCGATCAGCCGGCCGACGCCGTGCTGTCGATCGACGCGCTCTGCCTCAATCGCGACCTGCCGGCCGACCTGCCGTTCGGCGGCGGCCATCCGCGGCTTCGCCTGGTGCAGGCCAACGCCGCGGTCGCGCGCCTCGCCTGCCTGACCGCGCCGACCACGACCCTGCGCCCGCCGTTGCGGGAGCGCGGCTTCTGGCGGCTCGTCTCGCACCTCTCGCTGGGTCACCTCTCGGTGGTCGGCGGCGAAGCCGGCGCGCAGGCGCTGAAGGAGGTGCTGCGGCTCTACGATCTGCGCGAGTCCGCGGAGACGCGCGCGGCGATCGAGGCGCTGCTGGCGGTCTCTGCCCGGCCCGGTGCGGCGCGCGTGCCCGGCGCGCGGGCGGGCGCGTTCTGCCGCGGTCTGGACGTGACCCTTGAGTTCGACCAGCGCGCCTGGCAGGTCGGCGGCCTCTATCTGCTCGCCGCGGTGCTCGACCGCTTCCTCGCCCTGCACGCCACGGTCAACTCCTTCGTCCGCACGACGGCGACGCTGCGCGGCCGGCCCGGGCGCGCCGCCGCCTGGCCCGCCCGGGCCGGCATGCGCGTGCTGCTCTGACGTGAGCCGCCGGTCACCCCTGGCCACGCTGGCCGAAGAGCCGCGCCGGTTCCGCTTCGATGCCGCGGTGCGCGTGCTGCTGCGCGCCGCACAGCAGGGCGACCCGGCCGAAGTCGCACGCTTCCGCACGCCGCCCGGTCTCGCCTATCCGTCCGCCGAGGTAACCGCGGTCCAGCCGCGCGACGGCAAGCCCCCGGAAATGACGGTCGGCATGATGGGCCTGACCGGACCGATGGGAGTGCTGCCGCGCTTCTATGGCGAGGTGCTGGCCAACACGCTGCGCGACCGCTCGCGCGCCCTGCACGACTTCTTCGACATGCTCGGCCACCGGATGGTCGCGCTGTTCGCGCGCGCCGGCCTGAAATACCGCCTGCACCGCTCCGCCGAAGCGAGCCGCGCGGCGCGGCCGCCGGTGGCCGATCCGGTCGGCCAGGTGCTGCTCGCGCTGACCGGCTACGCGACCCCGCACCTCGCGGATCGGCTGGCCGCCGGGTCGGAGCCGCTGCTGCACTACGCCGGCCTGTTCGCCGCCCATCCGCGCTCGGCGGACCGGCTGGCGGCACTCGTCTCGGACTGGCTCGGTCGCGACGTGCAGGTCTGCCAGTTCGCCGGGGCCTGGCTGCCGCTGCCGCCCGATCAGCGCACCGCGCTCGGCGTCGGGCGCCGTCCCGGACAGTTCGCGCGGCTCGGCGCCGATGCGGCGATCGGCGTGCGCGCCTGGGATATCCAGGCCCGCGTGATCCTGCGCGTGGGCCCGCTCGACCGGCGCGCGTTCGAGGCGCTGCTGCCAGACCGGCCCGGCCTGGTCCGGCTCGTCTCGCTGATCCGCGCCTTACTGGGCTTCGAGACGGGGTTCGCCGTCAATCCGGTCCTCGCTGCCGCCGAGGTGCCTCCGCTGCGGCTCGACGCGACCGCCGACCCGCCGCCCAGGCTCGGCTGGAACACCTGGATCCCCTCCCCCGCGCCCGGCATCGTCCGACGCCAGGACGCGGCGGACGCGATCTTCGAGGCGGAAATCGTCGAGGCCGAGGAAGCCGCCGCGCGCGCGCGCGACGCGCGCCGGCGCCACGCAACGGAGCGCCGGGCATGAGCGGCTGGAGTACCGGCTACGTCAGCGACGTGCCGTACATCCGCGGCTTCTATCGCCAGCAATCCCCGCTGCATCTCGACATCGCCTGCCTGCTCGGCAACACGGTCCCGGTCGGTGCGGCGACCGCCCCGACCCTGTCCTATCTCGAGCTGGGCTGCGGCCAGGGCTACGGCGCGCTGGCGCTGGCCGCGAGCCATCCGAACTGGCGCATCACCGCGGTCGATCTGCTGCCCGCGCATATCGCCGACGCGCGGGAGTTCGCCGCGGAGGCGGGCATCGGGAACGCCGCCTTCATCGAAGCCGATCTCGTGACCCTGACGCAGGACTCGCTCGCGGCGGCGATCCCCGAGGCCGATGTCGTCAGCATGCACGGGCTGTGGGCCTGGGTCACCGAACCGGTTCGCGCGGGCATCGTCCGGCTGCTGCGCGCCAAGCTGCGGCCCGGCGGCATGGTGCATATCAGCTACAACGCCCTGCCGGGCTGGCAGGGCACGCTCGGCATGCAGCGGCTGCTGCGCGAATCCGGGCTGCGGCTGGCGAGGCGCAGCGATCGGCAGGCGGCGGCGGGCCTCGAAATCGTGCGCGCGCTGTTCGCCACGAAAGCCGTGAATCTGGTGAACGATCCCTTCGTCAAGCACGTCGTCGAACGCAACATCTCGGCGGACTATCTGTCGCACGAATACATGAACGTCGGCTGGTCGCCGTGCTTTCACGCCGACGTCGCCGCCGCGCTCGCGGAGGCGAAGCTCGACTGGGTCGCCTCCGCCGAGCTGTTCGAGAACTTCACCGAGCTGATGCTCGACGCCGAGCAGCGCGAAATCATGAATCGCTTCGACGAGCCGGGGATGCGCGAGCTGGTCAAAGACCTTTGCGTCAAGCGCGGCCTGCGCCAGGACCTGTTCGTCCGCGGCGCCCGCCGCCTCGACCCCGAGAGTCGCGACCGGGCACTCCGGGACATGATCCTCCTGCCGTCGCGCACGGCCGAATCCTTCGACTACGCGGCCATCTTCCCGGCCGGCAAGGCGGATCTCGAACCAAGCTTCTACGGCCCGGTGACGGCCGCACTGGCCACCGGCCCGAAGACCGTCGGCGACCTGCTCGATCTGCCGGACCTGCCGCGCCGCGGCAATCCGGCGGAACTCATCGGCATGCTCGTCGGCACCGAGCAGGCGGTTCCGGCCGCACGCCTCGCGGGCGAGAGCGACGCCGCGAGTGTGCGCTTCAACGTGGCCACCGCGCGGCGGCTGCTGAACCCCGACCGCCTGACCGCGGTGCTGGCACTCGCCTCGAGCCGGCACGGCGCGACGCTGCCGACCCAGGCGCTCGAACTGTTCGTCTGGGAGCGGCTGCGACGCGACGAGCCGGCCGACCCGGCCGCCTGGGCTGACCGGCTGACCAGCTCCGAGGACGTGGAGAACCGGAAAAAGGTGCTCGAATATCTTGGCAACGTGGTCAGCAATCGCGTGCCGGTCTGGCGATCGCTTCACGTTCTCTGACCGGCCACCGCGGAGAGAGTCGTTTGCGGCAGAAGGAAAGGCCAGGGGCTCTGGGCCCGTGGACCCCCGCCAAAGGCAGAGTCTTTTGCAGTCCTTGACTTTACGTCACGCGGCCGCTGGCAATTGCGGTCCAACGCCCTGGAAGGAACGCCACCATGCACCCATACGCCTCGCTGACCGCCGCCACGGCTCTGCTCGCGCTGGCGGCCATCAGCCCCGGCCCCGCGCTGGCGCAGGCCAATCCGTCGTCCAGCGACATCATCAATTCGCTTCGCCCGACCGGCCCCATCGTCGGCGGGACGCGCGGCATCCGTCCGGTCGGCCCGGGCACCGAGCCGGCGCCCTCCGCCGCCCCGGCGATCACGGCGCCGGCGCCGCGCGCACCCGCCTCCCGGCACGCCCCCGCGACCGCGGCCGCCGCCCAGCCGATAGCGCCGCCGCCGGCCGGCGGATCAGCGCCGTCGGTCAACCTGACGGTGCAGTTCGCCAACGGCTCCGACCAGCTCACGCCGGGCGCCATGCACACGCTCGATGAACTCGGCCGCGCCCTGTCGAGCCAGGATCTCGCCTCCTACCGCTTCCGTATCGAGGGCCACACCGACACGGTCGGCCGCGCCGATTCCAACAAGACCCTCTCCGAGCAGCGGGCCGAGAAGGTGGTCGACTATCTGGCCGCCAAGTTCAACATCGACCGCAGCCGTCTCCAGGCGATCGGCATGGGCGAAGAAGGTCTGCTCGTGCAGACCGGCCCGAACGTGCCGGAGCCGCGCAACCGGCGCGTTCAGGTCGTCAATCTCGGCGCCTGACGGGCGTCGTCCAGGCGCATGGTGACCGCCCCCGGCAACACCGATGACACGCTGCGGATGGGGCCGTCGCGACGCCGGGGTACACGCTGGACGGTGCTCGCCTGCGCTGCAATCGTGCTGGCGGGCGGCGGCTTCCTGGCCGGACGCGTGCTACGGCCGCCCGCCGCGCCACCGGCTGTCACCCCGGCCGTCACCCAGGCCGTGGCTCCGGCCGCCCCAGCCCTCACCGCCGTGCCGCCGGCGCCGCCGCCGTCAGCTTTCGCCATCCGCACCGCAACGGAGGCGGAGATCGCGGCGGATGTGCCGGACACGCTGACCATGTTCCGGTTTGCGCCCAATCCGCACGTCATCGTCCTTGATTTCGCGAGCCTGCGCGAGCAGGGGCTGATGCTGAACCGCGTCGCGGCACTCGTGGAGAAGGCGGGGCTGCCACGCGACCGCGTGCTGAACGACGCCGAATTGAATGACGCGATCCGAAGGAGCGGCGCGACCGTCGAGACCTACTATCTCGGCCACGACTACAGCGCCGCCGCGATCGCCCGCTTCTTCGCGCTGGCCGATCGCGACGGCGTGCGCCTCTATCCTGAAGAGGAGAAGCTGCGCGCGCTGGCGGCGGACCAGGGCTGGCTGAAGCCGGACGCCGTCGGCGCGGTCATTTCGGTGCCGCGAGCCGGGCTCGATCCCATCGTCGATGCGGCCGCGCGCGCGGTGATCCTGCATCATGAACTCTCGCACGGAGAGTATTTCACCGACCCCGCCTACGCCGGCTATGTGCAGCGCTTCTGGCGCAACACGCTGACCGACGGCGACCGCGCCGCCTTCCGCGATTTCCTCGGCCGGGAAGACTACGACACCGGAGTCGAGGACCTCGTGATCAACGAGATGCAGGCCTATCTGATGCACACGCGCGACCCGCGCTTCTTCAATGCACGCGCGCTCGGCTTGCCCGCCGATCGCGTAGCATTGCTGCAGGCCCTGTTCCTGCTGAACATGCCGGCCGGATGGCTGCGGGACTGCACGCCCGCGCCGTCCGCCGCGTTGCCGACGCCGGTCCGCGCGCCGAGGCGGCGGCGCTACCGGTGCGGCTCGGTCACCAACGCCACGGCATTGCCGGCCAGGCGCCCGCCGCGCCGGCGCAAGGCGTCGATCGCCGCCTGAAGCTCGCGCAGATACGCATCCGCCTGCTCGACTTCCGGACGCGCCCGGCTGAACAGCGCCTGCGAGCTTGCGACCGCGATGATCATGTCCGAGCCGTACGGCTGATCGACCTGCCACCCCGTAAAATTCGCCGTCGGCTGCCCGAGGGTGACGTGGCTTCCCGCGGCATAGAGGTGCGCCGCGTCGGCCTTCGCTGGGCTCATGTGAAACACCGTGCCGTCATGGCTCAGGTAGTCGGCACGCAGATAGCCGGCAAAATCCGGCATCGCCAGCCGCGCGATGATCAGGTCGCCTTGCTGCAGCGGCGCTGCGCTGCCGTCCACGCTGAGCTGCAGGCTCGGTGGCGCGGCCGCACGACCGGCGATCGGGCGAAGCACGTCGAGCGCCTGGCAGTACGGTCCGTCGAAGCCGGTGACCCGCCAGTCGATCGATGCCGCGGGTGCCGCGTCGGCGAGGGCACGGCGCAGCGCCGATTCGGACCCGCCGCGTTGCACCAGACCGGAGAGGGCGATGGCGTTGTTCGTCACGTCGGCGGCCACCAGCGAGCAGTCCACGCCCCCGACCGCGCTGGCGACCGCATCGCGGGAGACCGGCGCGGCATTCATCGCCAGGCTCTGCGTCGACGGCGGTTGCGCAGCGACCGCCGGGGGAGGTGGCGCCGGCTGCGTACCGCCCGCTGACGGGCTCGGCGCTGCCGCGGGTGCCGCGGGCGGCACAGGGTTGGGCGACGGCGCAGGGCTGGGCGGCGCGGCCTGGACGGTCTGCGGCGCCGGCGCAGCAGGGGACGCCGGAGGACTGGCCGCGGGCGGCGTGACGGGCGGAGCGGGCGGCGGTGACGCCGCGGTCGGCGGAACCGGGGGTGCTGGAGCGGGCGTCGCGGCAACCGGCGCCGTGACGGCCGGTGTCGGCGCGGCAGCGGCATTGGTTGGGCTCCGGGGCGGCGGCGCGACCGGCGTGGCCGCCGGGCTCGGCGCAGGAGCGGGCGCCGGAGCCACAGCAGCGGTCTGGGCCGGCGGTCCGGCGGCCGGGGGCGCGGTCGCGGCGGCGTGGGGCGGCGCCTCGCCCGCGCGCAACGCCAGCCAAGCACCCCCGGCGATCAGCGCAAGCACCACCGCGCTGGCGGCCGCCATCATCGGGAAGCGGCGCGCCGGCCTCGGCGCGGCGACCGCAGGCGGGCCCGGTGTCGGCAAGGCGGATGCGGGCAGTACGAGCGTCGCGTCCGCGGCGTCGGGCGCGGGACCGTCCGCCGACACGGGCGGCACCGCCGGCGCCTCGAGCGCGCCGCGGATCGCCGCGGCGAACGCGACGGCGCTGGCGTAGCGCTCTTCCGGGCGCTTCGCCATCGCCTTCCCGACGACCGCATCGAATGCCGGCGGCGCGGTGACCGACAGCTCCGAGGGGCGCGGCGGCGCGGTGTTCAGCGCCTTGTGCATGATCGCGGTCATGCTGCCTTCGAACGGCCGCTCGCCGGTCAGCAACTGATAGAGCACCACGCCCGACGAATAGATGTCGGTCCGCAGATCGACCGTCTGCCCCATGAACTGCTCGGGCGACATGTAGGCCGGGGTGCCCAGCACCGTCCCGGCCTGCGTCATGCTGCTGCTCTCGATGCGGGCGATGCCGAAATCGGCGATCTTCACGTCCCCGGCGGCGGTCAGGATCACATTCGCCGGCTTGATGTCGCGGTGCACCACGCCGCGTTCGTGGCTGTACTGCAGCCCGGCAAGCAGGCCCTCCATCACCCGCACGGTCTCCGCCGGCGAGAACCGCTCCTGCTTGTCCAGTACCGATTTCAGCGTGTGGCCGTCGACGAACTCCATGACGATGTAGGCAAGCTCGCCGGTTTCGCCGTAGTCGAACACGCCGACGATGTTCGGGTGATGCAGCCGCCCGGCCGCCTGCGCCTCCCGCCGGAAGCGCGCCAGCTCGTCCTGCGCTTCGCTATCCGCGGCATCCGGCAGGCGCACCGTCTTGACCGCCACCTTTCGCTCGATGATGGGGTCGAAGCCCTCGTACACTGTGCCCATGGCGCCACGCCCGAGCACCGAGCGGATCTCGTACTTGCCGAGCTTTTCCTCGAGCGCCCGTTCACTCATCGCCGGCGGTCTCGCTCCGTCGAACCGGGGCATCCACCGGGATGCCCGGACAGGCGCCGATCATAGAGCGTGACCGCCCGGATCGGAATCGGCAGAGGGCGTGAATCACGCGAGCAAACAAAAAGTTAGACCAGCGTCGGCGCGCCTAGGAGTGCCGATCATGGTCTAACCCGGCCGTCACCGTCCGGCCACGGCCCTCGCCGATCAGCGCGAACGGCGCCCAGAAGAACGGGTGGGCGATGGCCGCCGGCATGCCCTTGCCTGCTTCGGCGAGCATGCCGAGCTGAGCGCCTCGCAGCGCGCCGGCGATGCCGCCGTCCTGGCCGGCCTTCAGCCGACGCATCGTATCGGCCACCAGGAACGCCGCGGCCTGGTCGTTCACCGACCAGTGTGTCACCATCAGCGAGCGCGCGCCGGCATAGAAGAAGCTGCGGGCCAGGCCCGACAGGCTCTCGCCCGCGGTCTCGCCGCCCGGGCCGCCGGAATTGCAGGCCGAGAGCACGACGACGTCGGCGTCGAGCTGCAGCCCCGTGACCTCGGAGGCGGTCAGCAGCGCGCCGGACGCGTCCGGCGCCCGCGGCGGGTCGGAGGTGACGATCGCCGGTTCGCTCTCGCATTTCAGCTCGGCGGGCAACAGGGCGTGCGCCGCGAAGTGCAGGACCCGGTAGTTCCGCAGGTCCGCGTTGCGCACCGCGGCGGCGGTGAAGGCCGGGCCGAGCATCTCATCCTGCGGCCGGCCGCCGAGCAGCGCCCGCGCCGCCTCCAGCTCGCGCCGCGCATAGGGCAGCGGCGGCAGGCCGGCGAACAGCTTGGCGCTGTCGGCGCAGGAGCTGCCGGGAAAACTCCGCTCCGCCTGCGCGAGCGTGACCGGCCGGAAGTCGCCGAAGCCGAACCAGGGCAGGCCCGCCCGCGACCCGCCGGCGACCTTGCGCAGCGACACGAAATTCGCCGCCGCCGGCACATGCGCGATCGCGAAGCGCTTCAGCAGCCAAGGGGCATCAGCCAGGTGCTCGGCGTCGGCGGGCCCGGTCAGCAGCACCGCGAAAGGCAGGGACAGCAGCGGTCCGGCCGGCGCCACGACCAGCGAACCGACGCCCTGCAGCTGCGCCTCGAGCGGCCCAAGCGTGTCCCGATAGATCTGCTGGGCGTCCGCCACGTCGAACCGGGGCAAGGCGGCCGTGGTCGGCTCGATGCCGGCGCGCACGCGCTGCACGAGCGCCGTCATCTGCGCGCTGTTCGCCGGCACGCGCGCGACGGCAATCTGCCCGCCCCGCAGCACGAAGGTCCAGCCGCCGTCATCGGTCAGCGTGATCGCGGCGAACGCCTCGTCCGGTCCCAGCGCGGCCAGCACGTCCTTGGCCGAAACCACCTGCTGGACGAGCTGGCCGTAGTTCGGGGAGGCCGCCTGCAGCGCCGCGTCGGCGTCGGCATAGGCCCCCTGCGCCTCGGCGATGGCATGGTCGAGCGTGGCGGCATTCGCCGGTGCGGCGGGTGCACCCTGCTCCTGCACCATCGCCTCGCGCTGGCGATAGAGCACGTCGAGCCGCGCCTGCGCGTCCTGCTGCCGGCGGATCGCGTCGCCGACCCGCGGGTCGCGCGAATTCTCGCCCAGGCGCGCGGTCGCCAGCGCGATCTGCTGGCTGGTCACGCCGCCCTGGGCAAGCTGCGACGCCTCGAACATCTCGGCCAGCAGCTGCTGGCGGTCCGCGGGCTGGCGATCCGCCGCCGCGGCGTAGATCGCGAGGCACGGCTCGAGCAGGCTCGGCCGCGTGCCGGCCCGCAGGGTGCGCAGCAGCGCCACGCCTTGCCGGCACAGCCCCAGCGCATCCGCCGTGTCGTTCTGCCGCGCCAGCTCGGCGGCGTGCAGGAGCTCGGTCTGGGCGAGCGGCCGCGTGCCGGGCTGCGCGGTGGTGAAATCGACCGTGGACTGCGCGAGCCCCGCCGACGCGGCGGCGTAGTGTCCCGCCAGCGACGCGGCGGTCGCGGCGGTGCGGGAGAGCCGCGCCGTCAGGATCGGCTGGCGCAGCCCGTGCGCCGCGGCGAGCGACTCCGCGGCGGCGATCTCCGCCTCGCTCTCCTGGCGCCGGTTCAGCGCCCGCAGCACGATCGCCTGGTAGCGCCGGGTCTCGATCACGCCGACCAGCGCACTCTGCTGCGCGGGATCGGACACCAGCTCGTCCTCGCTCGGCAGGTCGGACATGCTGCCGCCGCCACTGCTGGCCAGCACCATCCGCCCCGCCGCCGGCCGGCTGGCGAGCGCCTCCTTCGGCAGCAGCGCGGCGTAGCCGGCCTCGGCGCGCTGCAGCAGGCCGAGCGCCGCCTCGTCGTGGCCCTGGTTCAGCGCGTCGAGCGCCTGGTAGTGCAGCAATCGCGCCGGCGCGGTCGCATCCGCGGCGTGCGCGGCCAGGCGCTGCGCCTGCGCGAACAGCGCATCCGCCTCGGCAAAGCGCCCCTGGTCGGAAATCTGCAGCGCCAGGCTCATCAGCGCGTTCGCGGTATTCGGATTGTCGTGGCCGAGCGCCTTCTGCTGCAAAGCGAGCGCTGCGCGGAACGCCTGTTCGGCCGCGGCGTAGCTTTCCGCCAGGTTGGCCCGCGTGCCCGCCAGCATCAGCCGCTCGTACTGGCCGATATCGCCGGAGCTGAACGCCTGGGCCGCCAGGCGCGCGGCGAACAGCGCGTCGGCCTGCGAAGGCGGCGGAGCGGCATCGGCCTGCAGCCGGCCGGAGAGCACGCCGATGGAGCGCTCCATCACCGGCAAGGTCGGCTCGACGCCGTCCGCTTGGTACGCCGTGCCGTCGATCGAAGCGACCAGCGCCAGCTGCGGCCATCCGCCGGCCTTGCGCGTGCATTGCAGCGCCGCCGCCGGCAGCCCGCCGAGGATCGTGGTGCTCGTTGGCGTGCCGCAGACATAGCGGGTATCCAGCGCCGCCCGCCACGGGCTCGCGGCTGCGAGCCCGATCAGCGCGTCGGCCCCGGCCGCGCCGCCGCGCGCGACGTGCGCACTCGGCTGCTCCCAGGTGCCGCAGAAGATATCGACCTGCCCGGCCGCCGCTGCCTGCTGCGTGCAGGCCTCGCCGGCGGCGTTGCGCCCGACCGCGAGCGCCGTCGTCGCGCTGCCGCCGGGGTGGCCGCCGAGATAGGCCTCGGGCGGTGGACGCGCGCAGCTCGCGAGCGCCATCCCGAGCAGCAGGCCGAAGCAGGCACGGACCGTGCAGCCTGGCGCGTCCATGCTCAGTAGTCCCGATCGGAGATGTTGGGCAGCAGCACGTCCGGATCCTCGTAATCGCGCGGCGCGACGATGGTGATCAGGCCGCCGAACAGCGTCTGCACCTGCAGCGGCGTCGCCCCTTCGCTCTGGCCGCCCAGCAGATAGGTCAGCAGAAGCTCGCCGGGGATCAGCGTGCTCGGCAGCGTGGTCGTGAAGGTGACGATCGGCGGGAGCACCGGCAGTCCCGCCCCGCAGGTCGTCATGATGACGCAGCCGTTGATCGTGTACGCCACATTGACGCCTGGCGCGATCGCCGAGATCGGCGCGGCCGCCGTCCCGCCGATCCCGTTCACGATCCCGCTCAAGGCGGCGCTGCCCGTCTGGCCCAGCACGGTCAGGCTGGCGACATCTACGACACCGGTAATCGCGCCGCCGGCGGTGGCCAGCACGAGATTGGTGGTCGGCGCCGAGAGGTTGTCGAGCGTGATGCTGCCGCCGCTCGCCGGCACGTCTAGCCGCACCGTGTCGGTCGTGCCGTCCAGCGGCGTGATCGTCGTCGTGCCGGTCTGCAGCAGCTGCGAGGTTCCCCCGGTCCCGGCGAGCACGGCGATGTAGCTGCCAGGGCGTGTGGGCTGTGCCGCCGACTGCTGGGGGACCGGCAGCCCGTCGGTCGCGATGCTGCCGCCGGACAGCACGACCGTCCCGGGCGCGGAGATCGCGATATTCGCCGCCGAGAGCGGACCGGCGATGACCAGCGGCTCGGCATCCGCCAGCGCCAGGGTGCCGACATTGGTGACACTGAAGGCGCCGAGCGTGCCGACATAGGCGGCCGGCCCCGGTGCATCGGGCCCGAACTGCGCCAGCGTGCCGGCGCTGCCGGTCAAGGTGCCGACCGCGAGTGTTCCAGCGCTTTGCACGACCGGGTTGCTGGCGCTCAGCCTCAGCGTGCTGGCGGCGAGATTGCCCGTGAACGTGATCCCCGGCCCGTCGATCAGCGTCACCGTGGTCGCACTCACCGGGCCAGCGACGGTGAGCGCGGCGGTGTCGTTCAACGTCAGATCGTTGCCAGCCGCGAAGCTGCCGAGCGTCGCGATCGTGTTCGCACCGCCGAGCTCCGCCGCGGCAGCGCTGCCCGCTAGCGTTCCCGCACTGACCTGGCCCGCGCCGGTCTCGCTGATCACGCCACCGGACGCTGTTAGGCTCATCGATCCGGTGCTGGAGAGCGTGCCGGGAACCGTCAGGTTGCCGGCGACATCGAGCCCCAGCGCCGCGAGCGTGCTGCCGGTGCCGGCCTGGACCGCGCCGGCGACGACCAGCGGCGCCGTGTCGGTCAGCGCGAGATTGCCGGCAATCGTCACATTCTGCAGCGTGCCGATCGCATTGGCGCCGTTCAGGCTCGCCGCGCTGCCGCTGGCTTGCAGCACGGGCGCGGCGATGGCACCTGCGCCGGTCTCCGCGATCGCCGCGCCGCTGACCAGATCGAGCGTGTTCGCGCCCGTGAGGTCGAGCGCGCCGGTGATGCTGATCGGCCCCGTGCTCGTCGAGCCGATCTGCAGCGTGTTCGCCGTCACCCGCGAGCCGGAGCCGAACCCGCTGCCGCCGCCCAGGCTCAACGCATCGCCCACCGTCGCCGGTGCCAGCACCACGGTGCCGCCGGGCGCGATGAGCGACCCGCTGGCACCGAAACTGGGCGCATCATCCGCCAGCGTGAGCGTGTGTCCGGTGCCGACCGATACGCTGCCGGCGATGGCAACCCCGCTGCCGTCCGCGAGGGCAAAGTCGCCTGATGTGACGAAGCCTCCGAGGCTGGCGATGCTGTTGCCGATCAGGCGAAGGCTGGCGCTGGACGCCGTACCGGACAGCAGCCCGGTGCTGATCGCGCCCGCCGGCTCGCTGAGCGCGCCGCTGACCAGCAACGTCGCCGCCGGCGCGCTGACCGTTCCGCCGATCGCCAGCGCTTGCCCATCCGCCAGGGTCAGCTGTCCTGCCGCGGTAAAGCCGCCGAGCGTGCCGATGGCATTGGTCGGCTCGGCGAGCAACGCCGGGCCGCCGGACGATCCCGATAGGGTGCCGGTGATGAGCGAACCGCCGGACTGCACGATCTCGCTTCCCGCCGTGAGGCTCACCGCCGTGCCGCCGTCGATCAGTCCTGCGGTCTGGCTGATGACGCCGGCGACCGAGCCGAACGTGCCGGTATAGGTCGCCGCCGCGAGCGAGACGCTCGGCGCACTCAGCGTGCCGGACACGCCGAGCGTGCCCCGCGCCGTCAGCGTGATGCCGGCGCCGTCCCGCAACGTCCCGCTCACCACCGGCGAGATCGAGCGGTTGGTCAGCGTGAAGCCGCTGTTCGTGACGAAGTCGCCGAGCGTGCCGACGTAATTGAACGGGCCGGTGACGGTCAGCGACCGCGCGCTCCCCGTCAGCGTCGTGGCGCGCAGCCCGCCGGTCGGCGCGGTGATGTCGCCGGCGGCAATCAGGTCGACCTGGTTGCCCAGCAGGGAGCTATTGATCGACAGCGATCCCCCGACATTCAAGGTCAGGTTGCTGCTGGGGTCACCGACGAAGCCGCTGATATTGACGCCGCTCTGATCGACGAGACTGAAGCCGCCGGGCGGCGTATCGATCGTCGCGAGATTGGCAATCGTGTTGCCGCCCCCGGTCAGCGAGACGCCCGCGCCGCCGGTCTGCACGACCTCCAGCGTCCCCGCCGTAAGGCCGGCGCTGCCGGCCTGGGTGATCGCCCCCGCCGCATTCATGTAGAGTACGTTGCTCGCCGAGACGGCGCCGGACTGCTGGGCAATCCCGCCGCCGAGTGCGAACAGCGTGACCGAGGGCCCGGCAACGCTGCCCGCGAGTGTCAGGCTGCCGCCGGTCAGCTCGAGCCTGACGCCGCTGTTGGCGTCCGACACCGGCCCGCTGACGGTAAGGCTCTGCGCGTTGGTCAGCGAGAAGCCGGCCGTGGTCGCGAAGCTGCCGAGCGCGCCGATGGCATTGCCCCCGGTCAGCGTCGCCGCGGACGCCTGGCCGGTCAGCACCGGCGCGGCGATCGCGCCGGCGCCGGTCTCGGCGATCGCCGCGCCGCTCACCAGATCGAGCGTGTTCGCGCCCGTCAGGTCGAGTGCCCCGGTGATGCTGATCGACCCCGTGCTCGCCGAGCCGATCTGCAGCGTGTTCGCGGTCACGCGCGAGCCCGAGCCGAACCCGCTGCCGCCGCCCAGGATCAGCGCGTCGCCGGCCGTCGCCGGCGCCAGCGCGACCGTTCCGCCGGATGCGACGAGCGACCCGCCGGCGGCAAAACTGGGCGCATCATCGGCAATCGTCAGGGTGTGCCCGGTGCCTACCGTGACCATGCCCGCGACCGTCAGCGGCGTGCCGTCGGTCAGCGCGAAATCGCCAGTGGTCGTGAAGCTGCCGAGATTGCCGATGCTGTTGGCGATCAGGCCGAGTGCTGCGCTCGCCGCGCTGCCGGTCAGCGTGACCGCGGCGATGCTGCCGGACGGTTCGGTCAGCGCGCCGGCAATGGTCAGACCGAGCGCTCCCGCGCCGACCGGGCCGGTGATGGCGAGCGCGGTCCCGTCGGCGATCGAAAGGTCGCCGCCGCTGTGGAAGCTGGCGAGATCGGCGATGGCGTTGGACGTCTGCGTCAGCGAGGCCGTCGTACCGGAGTCGCCGGTCAGCGTGCCCGCGACGATCGACCCGCCGCTCTGGCCGATGCCCCCGGCCGCCGCAAGCGTCAGTTGCCCAGCCGTCACCGCACCTGCGGTCTGGCTGATCGTGCCGGGCAGCGATCCGGTGTTCGTCGCCGCCAGGCTGACCACCGGCGCGCCGATCGTGCCCGCCAGGGTGAGCGGCCCGGCCTCATCGATCGCGATCGCAGTCAAGTCGGCCACCGGCCCGCGCACCACCAGGCCGAACGCCGAATCCAGCGTGAACCCGCCCGAACTGGTGAAGCCGCCGAGCGTGCCCACGTCGTTCGCGCCGGTCAGCGCGGCACTCGTCGCCGAGCCCGTGAGCAGCCCCGTGGCCACGCCGGCCGTGCTCGTCTCGCTGATCACGGTGCCCGATAGCGACGTCTGCGACGGCGCGTCGATGATCCCGCTGATCGCCAGCGTACCGGCCGCGACCAACCCCACGCTGGCAGCCGAAACGGGGCCGACGACCGCCAGCCCGACCGCATCGTTCAGCCCGAATGTCCCGGTATCGCTGAAGCTGCCGAGTGTGGCGATCGCATTCGCGGTCCCGGTCAGCGCGACATTTCCGCTGGCGCTGCCTTCGAGCAGCGGCGCGACAATGCTGCCGCCGGTCTGCGCGATGCTGCCGCCGTCGAGCACCAGCACGCCGGACGCCGCCAGGGTGCCGCCGGTCTGCAGGATGGCGCCGCCCACGCCCGTCGCCGAAAGCGTCACGGTCGGCGCGCTGACGAGGCCCGCCACGGTGATCGGCTGGCCCGGATCGCTCAGGCTCACGCCGCCCGCGCTGGACACCACCGGCCCATTCACCGCCAGCGGCACGGTATCGTTCAGCGAAAACCCGCTCGCGATGGTAAAGCCGCCGAGCGTGCCGACCGCATTGCCCCCGCCCAGCGTCGCCGCAGCCGCGCTGCCGTCGAGCACCGGCGCGGCGATCGCGCCCACGCCGGTCTCGGCGATCGTCGAGCCGCTGACGAGGTCGAGCGTATTGGCGCCGGTCAGGTCGAGCGAGCCGGTGATGGTGATCGAACCGGTGCTGGCCGAACCGATCTGCAGCGTGTTCGCAATGACCGACGAGCCGCTGCCGAAGCCGCCGCCGCCCAATGCCAGCGCATCGCCCACGGTCGCCGGCGCCAGCACGACGGTGCCGCCCACGGCGATCAGCGGCGCGCCGCCGATGAAGCTCGGCGCATCGTCGGCGAGCGTCAGCGTCTGGCCGTTCCCTACCATGACCGTGCCGGCCACGGTGACCGGCGCGCCGTCGGTCAGCGCGAATCCGCCCGTCGTCGTGAACGGACCGAGATTGCTGATGCTGTTGGCGATCTGGCCGAGGCTCGCGCTCGACGCGTTGCCGGTGAGCGTCGTCACGCGCAGGCTTCCCGACGGCTCGGTCAGCGCGCCGCCGATCGCCACGCTCAGGCTCGGCGCGCTGACCGTGCCGGTCACCGCGAGCCCGGTGCCGTCCGCCAGCCCGAACGCGCCGGTGCTCGTGAAGCCGCCGAGATCCGTCACGGCGTTCGTGATGCTGGCGAGCGACGTGGTGCCGCCCGAACTGCCGGTCAGCGTCACCGCATCGACGAACCCGCTCTCGGTGATGCTGCCGCTCGCATTCAGCGCCGCAGTCGCCCCGGCGACGACGGCGCCGGTGATGTCGATCACGCCCTCGTTGGCAAACGTGCCGAACGTCGGCGTCGCGTCGAGCGTGACCCCGGGCGCAGCCACGGTCCCGCTGACCAGCAGCGTCCCGGGCTCGCTGATCACGACCGAGGTAGTGTCGAGCACCGGTCCGGCGACCGTCAGCGACGGCGCGCTGTTGGTCAGGGTGAGGCCGTTGCTGGTGTAGAAGCCGGCGAGTGTCGCGAAATCGTTGATGCCGGTCAGCGTCGCCGCCGCGGCGCGGCCGATCAGCGTCGTCGCACTCGCGTCGGCTCCCGCCGCCTCGCTGATTGTCCCGCCGGTGGCGATGAGATCGAGCAGCGGTCCGGCCGCCAGCGCGTTGGCGATCGTCAGGTTGCTGCCGGTTCCCGTGACATCCAGCGCGATCGTCCCGCCCGCCGTCACCGGCCCGATGACGGTCAGCCCACGCGTATCATCCAGCCGGAAATCCGCGCTGTACGTCTGGCCGGGCGGCGTCGCCACCGCGAATGTGCCGAGATTGGCGACGAGATTGCTGCTTCCGGTCAGCGTCACCTGGCCGGCGGAGCCGATCAGCGTGCCGGCGCTGATGGTGCCGCCGCTCTGACCGATGCTGCCGCCGTCGAGCACCAGCGCCCCCGTCGTCGCGATGCTGCCGCCGGTCTGCACTACCGCACCGCCCGTACCGGTCGCCGAGAGCGTCGCCGTTGGGCCGCTGACGACCCCGGCCACCGTGATCGCATGCCCGGGGTCGAAGATGGCGACGCCGACGCCCGTGTCGTTCACCGGGCCGTTCACCAGAAGCGGGACCGTGTTGGTCAGCGAGAAACCGCCGGCCGTCGCGAAGCTGCCGAGTGTCGCGACGCTGTTGCCGCCGTTCAGCGCCGCCGACGCCGCCGACCCGTCCAGCACCTGCGCGGCGACGCTGCCGCTTTCCGTGATCGCGCCGTGGCTCACGAGGTCGAGCGTGCTCGCGCCCGTCAGGTCGAAGGCGCCGGCGATGCTGATCGGCCCCGCCGTGCTCGAGCCGATCTGCAGCGTCGCGGCGTTCACCGCGGGCGAGGTGCCCAGCCCGCCGCCGGCCGCCAGCGTGATCCCGGTGCCCGGCGTCGTCGGCGCGATCGCAATCAGGCCGCCGGGTGCCGAGAGGAATCCGCCGGCCGCCAAGGTCGGCGCGTTGTCGCTGATCGCCAGCGTATCCAGGCTGCCGGCCGAGACGGTGCCGATGACGGAAAGCGGCGCGGTATCGACCAGCAGGAAATTGCCGCTGCTCGCGAAGCTGCCGATATTGCTGACGCTGTTGACGGCATATCCGATCGACACGCCGGCGCCGTGGCCGGTCAGCGTGGTTGCATCGACAATTCCGGTCGAGGTCTCGGTGATCGCGCCCGTCGCGCCGAGATAGACGGTGGGTGCGGTGAGGCTGCTGGCGATCGTCAGATTGCCGGCGATGGAGAGCGAGATGCCCGGCGGATCGCTGACCGGCCCGGACACGATGAGCGATTGCGCATCGGTCAGCGCGAAGCCGCCGGCCGAGGACGAGCTGCCGAGATCGGCGACCAGATTGGCGGTGCCGGTCAGGCTCACCCCGCCCGGCGCGTTGGCCTCGAGCAGGCCCGTGCTGATGGAACCGCCGCTCTGCACGATGCTGCCGTCGGCACCGAGCGTCACCAGCGTCGGGCCGGAAACCGCGCCAGCCGTCTGGCTGATCACGCCGACATAGCGGGCCGCTGCGGCAAGAGCCCTGGCCTGCGCGATCAGGCCAAACGTCGGCGCTGCCAAGGTCTCGGTATGCGCGACCAGGCCGATCGTCGGCGCTGCCAGCGTCCCGGCGAGGCCGAGCGTGCCAAACTCCGACAGGCTTATTCCCACGCCGTCGCCGACCGAACCGGTCACTGTGAGCGGGCCCGAGTTGGCCAACGTGAACCCGCTGGTCGAGTGGAAGTCGCCGAGCGTCCCGACCTCGTTGTCCGCGTTCGGAAGCACCACCGCGGCGGCGCTGCCGGTCAGCGTGCCGGCGAACAGGCCGTAGGTGGTCCCCTCCCCGATCGTTCCCTTGCTGACCAGGCTGGCCGTGCCGCCGATATCGACGAACCCGGTGATCGAAACCCCGCTCTGGTCGGTCAGCGCGAGATTGGCGGCGTAGACGCCCGCCAGATGGCCGATCGTGTTGTTCGCGCCGGTAAGCGTCACTGTCGGATCGCCGCCGATGCCGAGCGTACCGGCGATCAGCCCGCCCCCCGTTTGCGTGATCGCGTTGTAGGCGAACAGATAGAGGGAGGTTGATGCGGAGATCGTCCCGCCCGTCTGCACGATGCTGCCGCCCGCGGCGGCGGTGTCGCCAGCGATCAGCCGGACGGTGGGCGCGGTTATGCTGCTCGCCACGATCAGGTTGCCGGTGCTGACCGCAAGCGTCACCCCGGTCCCGCCGGTCACCGTCCCGGTCACCGCCAGGCTCTGGGCGTTGGTCAGCGAGAAGCCGCCGGGGGTCGTCGTGAACGACCCGAGATTGGCGATGCTGTTCGCCCCGTTCAGCGTTGCCGAGGTGCCGGTCCCCTCGAGCGTGGAAACGCTGATCGCCCCCGTTCCCGTCTCGCTGATCGCGGTGCCGACCAGGTCGAGCGTTCCGGCCCCGGCGAGCGCCACCGGGCTCGCAATATCGATCGCCCCGGTCGTCGCGGAGCCGATCTGCAGCGTGTTCGCGGTGACCGCCAGCGACCCCGTGAAGCCGCCGCTGCTGGCGAGCGTGACCGGCCCGTTCGGCGTCAGCGGCGCCAGCGCCACCGTTCCGCCCGGCGCGACCAGCGCGCCGCCGGAGGCGAAGCTCGGCGAGTTGTCAGCGATCGCCAGCGTGTCGAGCGTGCCGACCGAGACGGTGCCGGCAACCGTCAGCGGCACGCTGTCGCTCAGCAGGAAGTTGCCGCCGCTGGAAAAGCTGCCGATGCTGGCGACGGAGTTGCCGACCTGTCCGAGCGAGGTCGATGCCCCGGCGCTGCCGGTCAGCAAGGTCGTCGCGTCGACGATTCCCGTGGACGTCTCGGTGATCGCGCCGGTCGCGCCGAGATAGACCGTCGGCCCGCTGATCGTGTTCGCAATCGTCAGATCGCCGATCACGGAGAGCGATACTCCCGGTGCATCGGTAACCGGCCCCGTGACCGTCAGAGACTGCGCATCGGCCAGCGCGAAGCCGCCGGCCGAGGACGAGCTGCCGAGATCGGCGACCAGATTGGCGGTGCCGGTCAGGCTCACCCCGCCCGGCGCATTGGCCTCGAGCAGGCCCGTGCTGATCGAACCGCCGCTCTGCGCGATGCTGCCGTCCGCACCGAGCGTGACCAGCGTCGGGCCGGAAATCGCGCCGGCGGTCTGGCTGATGACGCCCGGCACCACCAGGCTGCCAAAATCGTTGAAGATCGTCGCGTTATGCGCGACCAGGCTGATGCTCGGCGCCCCCAGCGTTCCCGCCAGCGCCAGCGTGCCGTGCTCGAGCAGGCTGATGCCGACGCCGTCGCTGACCGAGCCGGCGACCGTCAGCGACCCCGAGTTGGCCAGCGTGAACCCGCCGGTCGAGTGGAAATCGCCGAGCGTCGCGACCTCGTTGTCCGCGTTCGGAAGCACCACCGCTGCGGCGCTGCCGGTCAGCGTGCCGGCGAACAGGCCGTAGGTGGTCCCCTCCCCGATCGTCCCCTGGCTGACCAGGCTGGCCGTGCCGCCGACATCGACGAACCCGGTGATCGAAACCCCGCTCTGGTCGGTCAGCGCGAGATTGGCGGCCAAGACGCCCGCCAGATGGCCGATCGTGTTGTTCGCGCCGGTGAGCGTCACCGTCGGATCGCCGCCGATGCCGAGCGTGCCGGCGATCACCTCGCCGCCCGATTGCGTGATCGCCTTTGGCGCCGACAGATAGAGCGAGGTCGAGGCGGAGATCGTCCCGCCCGTCTGCACGATGCTGCCGCCGCTGGCGCTCGTGTCGCTATCGGTCAGCCGGACGCTGGACGCGCTGATGCTGCTCGCCACCATCAGGCCGCCGGTGCTGACCGCAAGCGTCACCCCGGTCCCGCCGGTCACCGTCCCGGTCACCGAGAGACTCTGCGCGTTGGTCAGCGAGAAGCCGTTGGTGCTGGCGAAATTGCCGAGCGTTCCCACCAGGTTCGCATTGCCCAGCGCGACCGACCCCGCGTTGCCGGTCAGCGCACCGACCGTCAGCGGCCCGCCTTCGGTGACCACGCCGGTCGCGTCGGTGACCAGCGCCAGCGTGTTGGCGACGCTGCCGGGGATGGTGATGGCGTCTCCGGTGTTGCCGAGCGTGATGTTGCCGGTCGTGGCCGAGCCGAGCTGCAGGGTGCTGGTGGTGACGTAGCTCGCGAGATTGCTGGCCCGCAGCGACAGCCCGGTCGCGTTCGCCGCTCCGCTGGCAAAGACCAGAAGGGGAGCATTGGCCGAGGAGGGCGAGAGTGCGACGGTCCCGGAGGTGGCGACCAGGCGTTTCGGCGAGTCGCTGCCAAAGCCGATCGAATCGTCGCTGATCGACAGCAACTGGCCCGTCGCGACGGAGACGGTTCCCGCGACGGTCAACGGCGTGCTGTCGGTCAGGCTGAAACCACCGGTCGACGCGGTGAAACCGCCGAGCGTGGTGACCTGGTTTGCGGTGCCGCCAAGGCTCACCGAGCTGGCACTGCCCCCGAGCGTCGAGGTGATCAGGGCGCCGTTGCCGGTTTCCGTGAACGGCCCGGTGCTGGCGACGGTGGTCCTCGGCGTGTCGAGCGTTCCGCCGTTCGCGAGCGTGATCCCGACGCCCGTCGCCGAGAAGCTCGTTCCCGCGCCCACCGATCCGATCACGGTCAGCGGCACGCCGTCGTCAACGACGACGCTGCTTCCTGCCGACAGCGAGCCGAGATCGCTGATGGAGTTGCCGGGACTGCTCAGCGTGAAGCTGTCGGCCGTACCAGTCAGCGTGCCGGCGTTGAGCAGGCCGGTGCTGCTCTCCGATACCGCCGCTCCGACCGATGTCGAGCCCGCGATCAGGCTGACATCCGTGGCTGTGATCGTCGAGCCGATCGTGATATTGCCGGCGCTCAGCGTGCCGTTCGGCTGCGTCTGGATGGCGACGACGTTCGGAGCGGTGACCACGCCGCTGACGGTGATGTCGCCGGTGTTGCCGAGCGAGAGACCGCCGAGCGCGCCGAACCCCGCCAGGTTCGTGATCGTGTTCGCGAGCACGCCCATCGAGACCAGCGAACGCGCGTTGCCGGTCAGCGCGCCGATGTTCAACGATCCCACCTCGGTGACCCCGGCGCTCGTCTCGAGGTCGAGCGTCGTTATGCCGCCGGAAACGGAGCTGACCCCCGCCAGCGAGATATGATCGGTGCTGCTGCTGCCGATGGTGATCTGTCCGGCCGTGCCGCTGCCGAGCCGCAAGGTGGCAGCGCTCATCAGCCCGATTTCGTACTGCGACACCACGAGGCTGCCGCTCGCCGCGGTGCCGGAGTTGATCAGCTCGACCGGCAGGCCGGGCGTCGCCGGTGCAACCGCGATAACCCCGTTCGGCGCGTCGAGTGCGAGGGTGAAGCCATAGACGTTCAGCTTGTCGGCATTCAGCGCGATCGTGTGGCCGCTCGACACGGCGACGGAGCTGTCGTCGACCTTGATGCCGGCGGAGCCCGCCGAAAGGTTGACATCGCCGCCGGACGTGGTCACCGAGGCGCCGCGGATCAGGCTCAGGCCGCCCGCGGAGTTGAAGCCCGGGATATCGCTGCTGGCGGCAGCGAGCGTGATGCTGCCGGCCGTCGAGATCGTGACGAGAGCGTTGACCTGCAGGTTGTCGCCCGCCTCCAGCGTCAGGCTCTGCCCCGCCGTGGTCAGCGACACCGACGAGGCGACGGTCAGATTGTCGGTGGTCTGCAGGCGCACGTTGCCGTGCAGCGCCTCGATCGCCGCCGGCGAGACCGAGGCATCGGTGGTGGTGCCGCCGGTGTTGTAGCCGAGGTTGGGATTGGTGTTGTCGGTCAGGTCGCCGTTGTTGGCGGCGCTGTTGGTGATCGTCAGGTTCGCCGGATCGAGGGTGATGTTGCCCATCGCCCCATGCGTCGCAGTCACATCCACGCCGCCGTGCAGTCCGAGTTTCGGACCGGAGATCTCGACATTCCCGCCGTTGCCGCCGAGCTTGCCGCCGCGTGCGGTGATCGTGCCGGAGAAATTGGTGATGCCGCTGCTGAGCAGCGTCACCTGCCCGCCATTGCCCTGCCCGCCATTGCCGCGTGCTTGCGAATCCGCGGCGATGCGCGCGCCGCGCGCCACCACGGTGCGCGCCGCCGTCATCGTGGGCTTCACGCCCGGCCCGCCGATCGCGCGCGGCAGCGTCGTGCCGATGGCGATCACGCCGCCGCCCGACGCGCCCGACGCATCCACCACCGCGCCGGACCGGACGTTGACCGTCTTGCTCGCGTCGAGCTCGATCTGCCCGCCGGTGCTGCCCGGTGCACGCCCGACCGCCTCGATCTGGCCGGTGACGACGATCGAGCCGCCGGTGCCGTCGATCGCGATCGTGCCGGCCTTCGTACCCACGCTCGCGGCCTCGATGCGCCCGCCGGCATCGACCAGGTTCTGCACGATGCCGTCCGCGGCCTTCGCCGTGAGCTGCACCGTCCCGCCATCGGCGCGGATCAGGCCGCTGTTCGTCACCAGCGCTGCCACGGGCTTGCCGTCCGGCCCGCGCGGCACCTGCGTCACCTGTTTTGTGACATCGATCGCCATCAGGCCGTCGCCGTACAGATCGACGGTGTGCGCCTCCGCCCCGGCCAGCACCACGTGGCCCATGCGCGCATTGATGACGCCGGAATTGGCCACCTCCGGCGCGACCAGGGCGGCGAGCCCCGCCTGCTTGACGGTGATGACGCCGGCGTTCGCCACCATCGCGCCGGGCTTGGCCGGCTGGTCGAAGACCATGCGGCCGGCCATGAAGTTCTTCGTCGTGATCCCCGGTGCCGAGACCACCAGGCTCTGCGCATCCACCTGCGCGCCGCGGTAGAACACGACGCCCGACTGGTTCGTCAGGACCAGCTGCCCGTTGGCGTGGATCTGCCCGGCGATCGCCGACGGGTCGGGTCCGGTGACGCGGTTCAGCGTAATGGCCGACGACGAGGGCTGGTTGAAATCGACCGCCTGCTGGCTGCCGACGTCAAAACTCTTCCAGTCGATGGCGGCCCGCTGCGAGGACTGGTTGATCGTGGTGGTCCGGGCCGCCTGCGCGATGGAGGCGGCGCCCGCCACGACCTGACCGCCCATCGGCTGCGCGTTCGGCGCCGGCTGCGCTGCGACCGGCAGGGCGACGACGCTCAGCACGGCGGTTTGCAGCGCGGTCGTGCGCAGCAGGCTCGCCCGGTCGCGGCGCAGCACGCCGAGCAGCCGCACGCCGCCCTGCAGGCAGGCTGGCCGGCTCCGGCGTTTGCCCATATGTTCGCGCCCCCACTCGTTCCGGGAATAGTGTAGCCGTTTCAGAACCGGGCCAACACTCTCCAGTAGACCGCGTCGGCCTTGAGCGCCTGGACACTACCCGGCGTGGCACCCGGAAAGCGCGTATTGCGGATCACACCTTCCAGGTCGAATTCGGTGTGCGAGGTCACGTTCAGCCGCACGCCGATGCCTTCCGAGGAAAGCCGCGCATTGGCCTCCGCCGGCGTATTCTGCCAGGCCTCGCCGCGGTCGTAATAGGCATAGAACTGGGTGGCCAGCAGGATCGGCCGGTTGAACAGGTTCAGGTTGAAGCCGGTGTTCAGCTGCAACTCGAGCGTCCAGGCGTACGCGGAATCGCCGCTGACCTCGCCGGAGTAAAAGCCGCGCGTGAACTCGGTCCCGCCAAGGTAGAACTTCTCCGCCGGCGGCACGATGTCGCCGGAGTACTGCCCGGCGAGCAGGCCCTTCAGCGCCAGCGTCCAGCCCGGAAACGGCTCCATCAGCGTCTGCGTGCGCACCAGTTCGCCCGAGAGCTTGGTGAAGTCCACCCGCTCGCCGGGCCGGCCCGGCAGCGGGTTGCTGTTGCCAGACGCACCGAGGCCGTTGATCCCCTGCGACAGCCGCACCGTCACGTCGTTGATCGCCGGGCGCGCGTCGCCGAGCAGCAGGTCCTGCCGCGCATAATCCGTGCCGATCCGTGCCACCCGCAGCGAGTCCCGGCTGACCCGCGTCTCCGCCCCGTTCGGGCCGCTGGCGGTGCGGACTTCGCTTTCGATCACGTCGAAATACCCGGCCACATTCAGCGTCTGGATGCGCGAGCGGATGATCGGGTAGCTCGCCGACACGCCGAACACCGTGGTGAAGCCCTGGTATCCGACCGAGCGGAGAAAGTCCGACGGCGTCGAATCGCCCTGGCCGAAATAGAGCCGGATTTTTGCGCCGGAACCGCCGACGAAAGTCTCGAACGCCGCCTGCCCGAATGTCTGGGTGTCGGCGGCGGTCTTGTACAGCGACAGCTCGGTCCGCTCGCCGAATTCGGTGAAGCTGTTGGCGTCCAGCACCAGCAGCCCTTCCTCGGGTCCGGTCAGCCGGAAGGCGCGGTTATCGATCGTGAACAGCCCATCGAACATCTTACGCTGCACCTGCGCGACCAGGGTCAGCGCGCCGGGCTCGTCGGCCGACGGGCGCAGCACGGCGTGCAGGGTGACCCCCGGCACGTCCTGCGCCAGCAGCAGCCAGCGCTCGAGCGAGGCGGTATCGATCGGCCGGACTTCGGTCAGGTGGTGCAGGAAGCGGAGCACCTGCGTACCCGCCGGGCCGATATCGCCCTCCAGCCGTACGTCGGCGATATGCCCCTCGATCACCGTCAGGCGCAGATGGCCGCCGGCATCCACCGCGGCGCTCACCGTGGTCAGCGGATATCCGTCCCGCCGGTACAGGTTGAGGATGGCGACCCGCGCCGCCTCGATGCGCGACAGCGGCACGGCGGGACCGGTCAGTCCGACCGTCAGCCCGGCCAGACGCTGCGGGTTGTAGGCAGTCGCGCCCTCGACCGTGACGCTGCTGACGTGCACGGAAACCGCCGGGACCTGCGCGTTCGGCGGAGCGGCCGGCAGCTCCGGCAGCCCGGACCCTACCGACGGCGGCGTAGGCGGCAGAATGCGCGGAATGGGCGAACCTTGCGGCACCGCGTTGTCGGTGATCGGCGGCGCAGCCCTCTGCGCGTGCGCGGGCCAGGCGGCCAGCAGCGCCGCCAGGACCAGTCCCACGCATTGCGTGCGCAAGAGCCCGCTGCCCGCCGGGCACCGCCGACCAGGACCGCCCCCGGCCCGCCCGCCCGCTTGCCTCATCAAGCCCGCGCTCTCCCCTGTTGCTCGGCCGAGTGTAACCGCAAGCCGCCCGCTTCAAAGAGGAAGGTGAAGCTTCGACCGGAAAGCCTTCATTGCGCGCGCGAATTGCCCAGGTTTGTGTCGGGCCGGCAACATGAACCGTGCCCGCGCGCCGTGCGGCGCGGGTTGTCAGCGCGTTCGCCCCGACCCTATCGTCGCCCACCTTCGACCCGCGAAAGGCCTGGATGGACCGCACTGACGAGGCCGCCTTCCCGTGGCCGAGCCGAGGCCGCACCGCTGCGAACCCCGGGACAGCCGCCCGGGCGCACGCTTCGTAGCGGTCGCGATGGCCAGGCCGGCTCGCGGAACCAGCGTCGTGCGCGGCGGCCGCCTGGCCGATCCGGCGAGGCGTCGCGGCGTGCTCGCCGACATCCTGATCACCGATGGGGTCATCCGCGAGGTCGGTCCGCCCGGACTGCCCGCCCCGGAGGGCGCCGAGATCATCGACGCGACTGGCCTTCTGCTGCATCCCGGTCTGGTCAACGCCCACACGCATGGGCATGGCGGGCTGGCTCGCGGCCAGGGCGATCGCTGGACGCTCGAACTGCTGCTGGTCGCCGGAAGCTGGATCGGCGACAGCGACATGCTGGCCGACAAGAAGCTCTCGGCGACGATCTGTGCCGCCGAGATGGTGCTGAAGGGCTGCACCGCCGCCTACGACCTCTACGCCGAATTCCCGCTTCCGACCGTGGAAGGCATCGACGGGGTGGCCGAGGCCTACGCCGAGACCGGCATGCGCGCGGTCGTGGCGCCGATGGTCGCCGACGTCTCGCTCTACGACGCGATCCCCGGGCTGCTGGGCGCGCTTCCCCCCGCCCTGCGCGAGGCCGTCGCCGCGCTGCGGCCCGGCGACGGCGCGCGCTGCGTCGCCGCGCTCGGCGACATCATCAGGCAGTGGCGCTGGGACGGCGAGGACATCCGGCTTGCGGTCGCGCCGACGATCCCGCACCACTGCACGCACTCCTTCATCTGCGGTTGCGCGCGCCTGGCCCGCGAGCACGGGCTGCGCATCCATACGCATGTGGGCGAGTCGAAGGTGCAGGCCGTCACGGGCATGCGCCGCTACGGCCGCACGCTGCTCGCCCAGCTGGACGAATGGGGCATCGTCGGACCGGACTTCACCGCCGCCCACGCCGTCTGGCTGGACGACGACGACATGCGCAGGATGGCCGGCAGAGGTGCCACCGTCGCGCACAACCCCGGCAGCAACCTGCGGCTCGGCAACGGCCTGTTCCAGCTGCGCCGCATGCTCGATCTCGGCGTGACGGTCGGCATCGGCACCGACGGCGCGAGCTGTTCGGACAATCAGAACATGTACGAGGCGATGCGCCTGGCTTCGATGGTCTCCAAGGGACAGAGCCCGGACATCCGCGCCTGGGCCTCGGCCGAGGAGGTCTGGCACGCCGCCACGCGCGGCAGCGCGCAGGCGCTCGGCATCGCCGACATCGGCGCCATCGCGCCGGGCCACAAGGCCGACCTGGTGTTCCTCGACCTCGCAGCGCTGAACTGGATCCCGCACAACTGGACGGTCAACCAGCTCGTCCACGTCGAGGACGGCACGGCGGTGCGCCACGTCATGGTCGGCGGGCGCATGGTGGTGCGTGACGGCCGGCTGCTCACCGTCGACCTCGCGCGCCTCGCGCGCGAAGCGGAAGCCGCGCGCGAGCGGCTGGAGCAGGCCAACGAAGCCGCGCGCCGCCTCGCCGACCGGCTCGCCGTGGTGGTGGACAGCCACTGCCGCGGGCTCGCCGCGAGCCCGTACCATATCGAGCGCTACCTGCGGACCTGACCGCCGGGCTTACCCGCCGGTTCACCTTTGCCGGACCAGGATGCGGCCGCGGTCATCATCCTCCCCGTCACGCCATGGCCTTCAACTACTCGGTTGTGCTCGACGATCCCGCCGACCTCGGCGGCAGCCAGGATGCCGGCCTGGTCGCCGACCTCCAGGCCGCGGCGGCCGACTGGTCGCGCTATATCGCCGGGCTCGGAACGCTGGTGATCCAGCTCGACATCGCCGCAACCGCCGGCGGACGTGCCGAGGGCGAACCCACCATCGACGCCTACGTCGGCACGCTCGACGGCCATTCCCTTTATCTCCCGTCCAGCATCGTCGAGCTTCGCGCAGGCCAGCATGTCGCCGGCTACAGCAGCGACATCACGATCACCATCGACCCGAGCTATCTCGCCGAGCTTTACGTGAACCCCGATCCCGGTGACGCCGGCACGGTCCCCGCCGACGCGGTCGATGCCGTCTCGGTGTTCCGTCACGAGCTGGCGCACGGCTTTGGCTTCGGCGGCCTGACCACGCCCGAGGGAAGCCTCGGTGCCGACGAGACCCCGTTCGACCTCTATATCGATAAAGAGGCCGACGGCTCCGCCTACTTCACCGGGCCGGATGCCGAAGCGGTCTATCGCGGCCCGGTACCGCTGACCACGCTGCCCAACGGCGAGGGCTACGCCCACCTCGGCAACCAGCCCGGCGACCCGCTCGCGCAGGACCTGATGAACGGCGTCGACTTCCAGGCCGGCACCACCTACGCGATTTCCAGCCTGGACGTGGCGATCCTCGCCGATGTCGGCGTGCCCCTCGCGACCCCGGCCTCGGCCGACGTTCCGACACCGTGCTTCCTTGCCGGCACGCGCATCCTCACCCTATCGGGCGCGATGCCCGTGGAGGCGCTCGTCCCCGGCATTCATGTGCTGACAAGGACCGGGCGCCTCGCTCCGGTGGTCTGGGTCGGCCAGCGCCGCGTCGCCTGCGACCGCCACCCGCACCCCGAGCGCATCCGGCCGGTGCGCGTGCGCGCCCACGCCTTCGCCGAGGGCGTGCCGGCCCGCGACGTGCTGCTCTCGCCCGATCACGCCGTGCTGACCGACGGGGTGCTGATCCCGGTCGGCCGCCTGCTCAACGGCCGTTCCGTCGCGGCCGATCCCAGGCCCGTCGCCCACTACGTCCATGTCGAGCTCGACCGGCACGACGTCGTGCTCGCCGAGAACCTGCCGGTGGAGAGCTACCTCGACACCGGCAACCGCGGCCAGTTCGGCGGGGCTTCGGTCAGCCTGCATCCGGACTTCGCCTCGTCCGGCGCAGGCGGCACCTGCGCCCCCTTCGTCCTCGCCGGGCGGGCCGTCACCAAAATCCGCCAGCGGCTGCTGGCGCGTGCCGCCCGCAAGGAGCAGGCCGCAAGGCAGGGCGCCCGAGCGCAAAGCGCGTAGAACGGGCGATGCAATTCTGCTAGGGGTTGCTGTCCAGCGACCATCCGCACGGCGCCATGACCTTCACGTACGCCATCGACCTCCAGGACCCTCACGACCTCGGCGGCAGCGACGATGCCGGGCTGGTCACCGACCTCGCCGCCGCCGCCGCCGACTGGTCGCAGTACATCGCCGGTGCCGGCACGCTCGTCATCGCCCTCGATTTCGCCGCTCTCGGCAGCGGCGTGCTCGCCAACGGCGGCGCCACCGTCGACATCGGCAACGGCGGGACGTTGGACGGACGGACGCTGCTGACCCCCTCCAGCATCTACGAACTGACCACCGGCCAGCACGTCCAGGGCTACACGACCGATATCACCGTCACCGTCAGCACCGAATATCTGGACAGCCTCTACATCGATCCGGACCCCGCCGACGGCGACGCCGTCCCGGCCGGCGAGTACGACGCGCTCTCGCTGCTGCGCCACGAGCTGGCGCACGGCTTTGGATTCGGCGGCGCCACCACCTCGTCGGGATCGCTTGGCTCGGAGGAAACGCTCTGGGATCACTATCTGCAGAAGAACCCCGACGGCACCGCCGACTTCGTCGGCCCGACCGCGGAGTCCGTCTATGGCGGCCCGGTGCCGATCACCACGCTCGACAACGGCGAGGCCTATTCGCACGTCGGCAACAGCGCCGACGGGCCGCTCGGCCAGGACCTGATGAACGGCGTCGGCATGCAGGCCGGCCGCACCTATGACATCTCCAGCGTGGATCTGGCCATGCTCAGCGATGTCGGGGTGCCCGTGAGCAGCTACCCCCAGGACATCGTCCCGTGCTTCTGCGCCGGCACGCGCATCCTGACCCCGGATGGGGAGGTGCCGGTCGAGGATTTGCGGGTGGGCGATCACGTCCGGACCGCCTCCGGTGCTGCAGTTCCGATCGTCTGGATTGGCCGGCGCCGGGTTGACTGCCGGGGGCGCTGTGACCCCACATCGGTCAGCCCGATCCGCATTTCCGCCGGCGCCTTCGCCGCCGGCCGGCCCGCGCGCGACCTGCTGCTTTCGCCGGATCACGCCGTCTACGCCGAGGGTGTGCTGATCCCCGCCCGCCACCTCGTCAACGACGCCAGCATCCGGCGCGAGGCCGCCGGAATCGTCCAGTACCTGCATCTCGAGCTGCCGGCCCACGACGTGCTGCTCGCCGAAGGGCTGCCGGTCGAGAGCTACCTCGACACCGGCAACCGCATGCAGCTCGAACCAGGGATCAGCCCGGCGCGGCCTGCACGCATATCCTGCGCACCGCTTCGCTGCGACGGCCAGCACGTGGCGCGCGTGCGCCGACGCTTGCGTGCCCGCGCCGCGCTGCGGACGCTACCGCCGGCGCGCACGGCAGCGCCGAACTCGGAGCGACGGCTCACGCCACCAGCGGTGCCCGCTCGCTGCTGATGCGGGCCCATTCGGCGACGAGATCCTCGTCGAACAGCTCGGTCAGCTTCTTCATCATCGTCCCGCCGAGCTCCTCGGCATCGACGATCGTCACCGCCCGCCGGTAGTAGCGCGTCACGTCGTGGCCGATGCCGATCGCCACCAGCTCGACGAAGTCGCGCTGCTCGATGTCGCGGATCACCTCGCGCAGATGCTTCTCGAGGTAGTTGCCGGGATTGACCGACAGGGTGCTGTCGTCCACCGGCGCGCCGTCGCTGATCACCATCAGGACGCGCCGGTGCTCAGCGCGCCCGAGCAGCCGGCGATAGGCCCAGAGCAGCGCCTCGCCGTCGATGTTCTCCTTGAGCAGGCCCTCGCGCAGCATCAGACCAAGATTCTTGCGCGCCCGCCGCCACGGCGCGTCCGCCGCCTTGTAGATGATGTGCCGGAGATCGTTGAGCCGGCCGGGATTGCGCGGCTTGCCTTCCGCCACCCACCGCTCGCGGCTCTGCCCGCCCTTCCAGGCCCGCGTCGTGAATCCCAGGATTTCCACCTTCACGGCGCAGCGTTCGAGGGTGCGCGCCAGGATGTCGCTGCACATGGCCGCGACGGTGATCGGCCGGCCGCGCATGCTGCCGGAATTGTCGATGAGCAGGGTGACCACGGTGTCGCGGAAGTCGGTCTCGCGCTCACGCTTGTATGAGAGCGACAGCAGCGGATTGACGACGATGCGCGCGAGCCGTCCGACGTCGAGCAGGCCCTCGTCGAGATCGAACTCCCAGGCCCGGGTCTGCTGGGCGAGCAGCCGCCGCTGCAGGCGGTTCGCCAGCTTCGAGACTACGCCCTGCAGATGCTGCAACTGCTGGTCGAGCTGCTGGCGCAGCCGCCCGAGCTCCTCCGCGTCGCACAGCTCGTCGGCCGAAATCTCCTCGTCGAAGCTGCGGATATAGGCCCGGTAGGCTCCCTCGCTGTCGCCGGCCGCCCGCTCGCGCCGGGTCTGCGGCCCGCCGGGCCGGTCCTCACCTTCGGCGTCCGCATCCTCCTCGGTGGCGTCGGAGCTTTCATCCTCCGATGCCTCGCCCTCCATCTGCTCGGGCTGCGCGCCGAGCATGCTCTCGGTCTCGCTCTGCGTCTTGCCTTCGCCGTCCTGATCGTTGTCCTGCGCGCCGGACTGCTCGCCGCCTTCGTCGCCCTGCTCGGAGCTGTCGTCGCTCTCCGCGTCGGCTTCGGCATCGGCGAGGTCGAGTGCCGCGAGCAGCCTGCGCGCGGCGCGGGCAAACGCGTCCTGGTCGTTCTGCGCTGCCGCCAGATCCGCCATCGCCGCGTCGGCGCTGCCGGCGAGCGTATCGCGCCACATCTCGAGCACTTTCGAGGCCGCTCGCGGCGAACCTTCGCCCGACATGCGCTCGCGCGCCAACAGCGAGAGCGCGGCCGCGAGCGGCAGCTGATCCTTGCGCGTCATGCGGTCGTAGCCCTCGGACTCGCATTCATCCGAGAGTCGCGCCCGCAGATTGGCGGCGACCCCCGCCATGTGCCGCGCGCCGACCACCTCAACCCGCGCCTGTTCGAGCGCGTCGTAGACATCCTTGGCCTCGCGCGGCATCGGGCTGCGCGCGGCGTGCACGGCGTCGTCGTGGTGGCGCAGCCGCAGCGCCAGGCTGTCGGCCGCGCCGCGCAGCTTCGCCATTTCGGCGGCCGGTAGCGCGCGCGTCGGCAGCGGCAGCCGTGCGCGCCGTCCGGCGAGGCCGGAAGGCCCGGGCTGGAATGCCACCTGCACTTCCGGCACCTGGGCGATCGCCCGCAGCGCCCCGGCGGTGGCGCGCTTGAACTCCTCGCTGCGGCTGTTATCCCGGCTGCCGCCCATCGGTCATCACGCGCTCTTGCGCGTCAGCACGCCGGTCGGGATCTCCTCGTTGAAGCAGCGCTGGTAGTACTCGGCGACCGTCGAACGCTCGGCCTCATCGCACTTGTTCAGGAAGGTCATGCGGAAGGCGAAGCCGACATCGCCGAAGATCCGCGCATTCTCCGCCCAGGTGATGACGGTGCGCGGCGACATCACCGTCGAGATGTCGCCGTTGATGAAGCCCGCGCGCGTCAGGTCCGCCAGCGCCACCATGTTCTCGACCTGCTTCTTCATCGCGCGCTCGGCGGGATCGATGCCCAGCTTGGCGAGCACGATCGACGTCTCCTGGTGGTGCGGCAGATAGTTGAGCGTGGCGACGATGTTCCAGCGGTCCATCTGCCCTTGGTTGATCTGCTGCGTGCCGTGATAGAGGCCGGTGGTGTCGCCCAGTCCGACGGTGTTGGTGGTCGAGAACAGGCGAAACGAGGGGTGCGGCCGGATCACCCGGCTCTGGTCGAGCAAGGTGAGTTTGCCCTCCACCTCCAGCACGCGCTGGATCACGAACATCACGTCCGGGCGCCCGGCATCGTATTCGTCGAACACCAGGGCACAGGCGTGCTGCAGACACCACGGCAGGATGCCCTCGCGAAACTCGGTCACCTGCTTGCCATCCTTGAGGACGATCGCGTCCTTGCCGATCAGGTCGATGCGGCTGATGTGGCTGTCGAGGTTGACGCGGATGCACGGCCAGTTCAGCCGCGCCGCGACCTGCTCGATATGCGTCGACTTGCCGGTGCCGTGGTAGCCCTGGATCATGACGCGCCGGTTGAAGGCGAAGCCGGCCAGGATGGCGAGCGTGGTATCCTTGTCGAAGCGATAGGCGGTGTCGATGTCCGGCACATGCTCGGTGCGCACCGAGAAGGCCGGCGCCTCCATGTCGCTGTCGATGTCGAACGCCTCGCGGGCCCGAACCGTCGTGTCCGGCGTGTCGATGGCGGAGGTCGGGGTCGGGCGCGCGTCGGCGAGGGCGGCGATCTTGTTCATCGGGGCCAGCGTGTCCTGTCGTTGGGGCGCAGACTACTCCCGCCGGACCGGGCGGCAAACCGCCGGGCGAGCAGGCTACGGGCCAGGCGGATGGCGTGGCGCCCGGTTGCTCAACCGGCGGCGGTCGCGCGGGTTTCCCCCGACAGGCGCAGCCGCAAGGTTGCGTACGCGAGATTGATGGTCTTCAGCCGCTCCTCCGCTGCCCGGCTGCCGCCGTTCGCGTCCGGGTGATGCCGCTTGGCCAGCGCCTTGTAGCGGGCCTTCACCTCGTCGAGCGTGGTCGGCCAGGGCAGGCCCAGGGTCGACAGCGGCTCGCGCAACTCGGCCGGCGCGACCGGCGGACCGCCGGCGGACCGCCGAGCGCGGCCGCGCTCCAGCACGCCGAGCGGATCGTGCAGCGCATCATCGTCCGGATACCCGCTGCCGAGCCGCCCCAGCGGCCAGGTCGGGCGCTGCCAGCCCGTATCGGCTCGCAACTGCGCCTCGATCTGGCCGGGGCTCATTCCCTTGTAGAAGTCCCAGGCGGCGTTGTAGGCCCGCACGTGCGCAAGGCAGAACCAGTGGTAGTCGGTGAGGCTGGTGCGTGACTTCGGCGCCCGGTATTCGCCCGCCGCCAGGCAGCCCGGCATATCGCAGTCCCGCCCCGGCGCAGCCGGATCGGGAGCATAAGCCCGAGGGCGCGGAGAGCGTCGGGTCATCGCCCGGTTATGTGCGGCGCCGGCGTCTATTGGCAACCGCCGCCTGATCCGTGGCTGGATGGGTCGGCTATGCAGGGATTGCACATGACAACAGCGACGCGCGCAGATCGGCTCGAGGCGGCCCTCCGCCGCGCCTTCGCTCCGACGCGGCTTTTCGTCAGCGACGACAGCGCCCGCCACGCCGGCCACGCCGGCGCCGCCCCGGGCGGGCAGACCCACTACGCGGTGCTGCTGGTCTCGCCACTGTTCCGCGGCCAAGCTCGGGTCGCGCGCGCGCGCGCCGTCCATGCCGCACTCGCGCAAGAATTCGCCGAGGGCATGCACGCGCTCGCGCTGACCCTGCGCACGCCGGAAGAGGAAAACGAAAGTGCCACGAACACGACGACACCTTAACCGCTCAAATGGGTCCGACGTCCGGCGGTGTTAACTTTTAGTCTTGGTCGAGGAATGAGCAAATTCCTGTCGGACACGCAACTGTATCTTAAGCCTATCGCGCTTTCATCGCTGCCGTCCGAAAGGAGGCAGTTCCGTGAAGCCCAGCCGACTGGTCAATCGAAACGTTATCGCCGGGCGCGGCCGCACCAGCATGCGGCTCGAGCCGGAACTGTGGGACGCGCTGCACGAAATCTGCTGGCGCGAGGGCCTGGCCATCGGCCAGCTGGTCCGTCGGGTCGAGCGGGACGCGTCGCCGGGCGGCCGCACCAGCGCCGTCCGCGTCTTTGCCCTCACCTATTTCCGTGACGCCGCGACCGAAGACGGTCACGCCGCGGCCGGGCACGGCAAGCTCCAGCAGCCCGCCTGATCTCCGCTCCGCCTTGGTGTCTCAGCCCGGCGGCTCGCCCATTACGGGCGTTGCCCCCAGTTCGCGCATCAATGCGCTGACCTCGGCGATCGCCGCGTCGGCGCGTTGGGCGTCGATCCCCTTGGCGACGATGGCGACCCCGTTGCCCCCCGGCCGGTAGAACGGATAGCTGCCGATATCGGCGTCGGGAAACCGCCCCTGGATGGCGGCGAGACCCTCGGCGATCCTGCCTTCCGGCAAGCCGGTCGTGTGCACCGCCCGCGAGACGACCGGCACGCCGCGCGGCAGCCGCGGCAGCAGGCCATCCAGCATCGCCTGCATGATCCGCGGCACCCCCGCCATCACGTGCACGTTGCCGATGCTGAACCCCGGCGCCACGGAGACCGGATTGTCGATCAGCGCGGCGCCGCGCGGCATCGTCGCCATGCGCTGGCGGGCCGCGTTGAACTCGCCTGGCTTGTACGACGCCTCCATGCGGGCCCACGCCTCGGGATGCGGCTCCCAGGGGACCCCGAATGCCGCGGCGACGCACTCGCTCGTGATGTCGTCGTGCGTCGGGCCGATGCCCCCCGTCGTGAAGACGTGGTTGAACCGCGCCCGCACCTCGTTCAGCGTCCCGATGATCCGCTCGGGGATGTCCGGGATCACCCGGACCTCACTGAGCGGCATGCCGATCGCGCCGAGCCGCGTCGCGACGAACCGGATATTCGCATCCTGCGTGCGGCCGGAGAGGACTTCGTTGCCGATCACCAGCAGGCAGGCGGTGGGGTTCGCGGTCGGCATGGCCGTGGTCCTCAGAGGAAGTCGCGCAGCAAGGGGATCAGCGGCCGGTCCGCGGGCGGCATCTCGTACTCTGCCAGCCGGTGCGGCCGCACCCAGGCGAGCGCCTGGCCCTCCCTCGCCGACGGCGTCCCCTTCCAGCGCCGGCAGGCGAACAGCGGCATCAGCAGGTGGAACGTCGGATAGGGGTGGGACGCGAAGGCCAGCGGCGCCAGGCAGGCCTCCGCCACGTCGATGCCAAGCTCCTCCCTGAGTTCGCGGATCAGCGCGGCTTCGGGCGTCTCGCCGGCGTGCAGCTTGCCCCCAGGAAACTCCCACAGTCCGGCCATCCTCTTGCCTTCGGGGCGGCGCGCCAGCAGCACCCGCCCGTCGGCATCGACCAGCGCGCAGGCCGCGACCAGCAGCAGCGGCTTGCCGGAGGACACGGCGATCGGCTCCGGGTCGGCCTGGACTGCTCCGAACAGGTCCTCGCGCGTCGCTTCGAACCGCGTCACCGGGTGCTCGCCGCCGCGCGCCAGGAACGCCTCCCTCCCCTCGCCCACCTCGCGGAAGCCGATGCGCCGCAGCACCGCGGCCGATCGGGAATTGCCGACCGCCACGGTCGCCTCCAGCCGCTCGAGCGAGAGATTGGCGAGCGCCCAGCGCGCCAGGCGGCCGGCCGCTTCAGTGGCGACGCCATGCCCCCAGAATCGCCGCCCCACCCAGTAGCCCAGCCGGGCGCGCCGCTCCCGCGGGTCGATCCGCAGTCCGACCCCGCCCACCAGCACGTCGGCGCCGCCCTCGGTGCCGGTGATCGCCAAGTGGTACGCCGTCCCGGATGCAAGCTGGGCGCGGCTCGAGGCGATCCATTCATCGGCGAGATCGCGCGGATACGGAAACGGCACCTCCGCCAGGGTACGCGTCACCTCCCAGTCGTTGATCAGCCGGTGCAGCGGCCCGGCATCCGCCGCTTCCAGCGGCCGCAGCAGCAGACGCTCGGTGACGAGCGGCGCGAACGCCGCCGGCGCCCGTCCTGCCGGCTCCGGCGCGGCTTCGGCGATCGACTCGTCGGCGGGCAGGGTCATGCGCCGGAGGTCCGCGGTTCAGCTTCGATAGCTGCCGTTGATGTCGATGTAGCCGTGCGTCAGGTCGCAAGTCCAGGCCGAGGCCCGGCCCGCCCCGAGCCCAAGGTCGACCGCGATATTCACCTCCCGCCCCCGCATGTGCGCGACGACGGGCGCCTCGTCATACCCCGCCACCACGCCGCCCTCGCGCGCCATCCACACCCCGCCGACCGCGACGGACAGCCGGTCCCGGTCGGCCGGCTCCCCCGCCTTGCCGACCGCCATCACGATGCGGCCCCAGTTCGCGTCCTCGCCGGCGATCGCCGTCTTCACCAGCGGCGAATTGGCGACCGCCATGGCGATCCGCTTCGCCGAGCGGGCGCTCACGGCACCGCTCACGTCGATGCGCACCAGCTTCTGCGCGCCCTCGCCGTCGCGCACCACCTGAAGCGCCAGGTCGAGCAGCAGGTCGGAGAGCGCCCTCGTCCATTCGCGCAGCATCGGGCCGCCTTCCGCGGGCACGCGCGCGTGCCGGGCCTGGCCGGTCGCGAACAGCAGCACGGTGTCGCTCGTCGAGGTGTCGGAATCGACGGTCGTGCGGTTGAAGCTGGCCTCCACCCCACGCGCCAGCGCGCGCTGCAGGACGGCGGGGGGGATCCGCGCGTCAGTGAACACGAAGCACAGCATCGTCGCCATGTCCGGCGCGATCATGCCGCTGCCCTTGGCGATCCCGGTGATCCGCACCGTCGCCTCGCCGATCCGCGCGGTGCGGGTCGCCGCCTTGGGGAACGTGTCCGTGGTCATGATGCCGCGCGCCGCCCGCTCCCAGCCGTCGTCGGCGAGGGCCGCGTGCAGCCCCGGCAGCGCGGCGGTGAGCTTCGCGTGCGCCAGCACCTCGCCGATCACGCCGGTGGACGCGACGAACACCTGGCGTGGCGGACAGCCGACCAGCGCCGAGGCCGCTTGGGCCGTGGCCCGCGTCGCCGCAGCGCCCGCCCGCCCGGTGAACACGTTGGCGTTGCCGGCGTTGACCACCAGCGCCCGGGCTCGCCCCGCCGGCAGCGCCGCGCGGCACCAGTCGACCGGCGCCCCCGGACAGCGGTTGCGCGTGAACACGCCGGCGACGCCGCTTCCCGCCGCCAGTTCGATGAGCACGAGGTCGGTCCGGCCGCGGTATCGGATGCCGGCTTCCCCGGCGGCGAGCCGCACCCCGGCGAGCGGCGGCAGGTGCGGCAGCGGCACGGCCATCGGCGAGACCGCCGGCCCGGCGGCCATGTCAGGGCTTGGCTTGCGGCGGGGCCGTGATCGCCGGCGTACCCGCTGTGTCGTCGGGGACCGCCGGCGGGACCGCACTGTCCGTCGCCCGCTGCGGCGATCCGTCCGGGTTGAACTTCACGATCGTCAGGCCGCTGCGCGCCTCCGCGATGACCTTGCGCACGCCGTCCTGGATCATCTCCTGACGCAGGCTGTCATGCGCCTCCTGATAGCTCGGCGCCGGCGCTTGCCGCCGCGTCACGACCTGGATCACGTGCCAGCCATAGCGGGTGTGCACGGGCTTGTCGGTGAACTGGCCGGGCTGCAACGCGAACGCGGCGGCGCTGAACTCCGGCAGCATGTCGCCCTTCTTGAAGAAGCCGAGATCACCGCCCTGCTGGGCCGCCGGGTCGGTGCTGTACTTCTTGGCGAGCGTCTGGAAGTCCGCCCCCGATTTCAGCTGGGCGATCACCTCGTTCGCCTGCTGCTCGGTCGGCAGCAGAATATGCCGAGCCTCCACCTCCTCTTCGCCCGGCTTGCCGGCGACCCCCGTGTCGTAGCGGGCGTGGATCGCCGCTTCGGTGATCGAGGGACCGACGTCGCGCGCGAGCAGCGCGTTCTGCAGGGCCATGTCCGCCGCGCGCTGGACCTGCTTCTGCACCGCCGGATCCTTGTCGAGTCCCTCCTGCCGAGCCTTGAGCACCAGCGCCTGCCGATCGACCACCTGGTCGAGCAGCAACGGATAGAGCATCTGCGGCGGCATGCCGCGGACCTCCTCCGGCAGCGCCTGCGCCGCCTCGCTGACGTCGCTCATGTGGATCTGCTGGCCGTTGACCGTCGCCACCACCGGGTCGGGCCGCGTCGGCGGCGCAGCCGTGACGCCTGGACCGGCATCGCCGGCCGGCGGTGCCACCGGCGCCGGCGCGACCGCCTGCGCGCCGCCGGTGCCCTGCGCCAGGGCGGGAAGTGCCGGCGCCGCCGCGAGAAATGCGGTCGCAATCAGGCGGAACAGCCGCATGGCACCCCTGTGCAAAGCCGGACGATGTATGGCCGAAGCACCGCCACCCCACAAGCGCCGCCGGGGTGGGGCCGCGTTGACCGGGGGGCGCCCGGGTCCTATCTGAACGGCGCGCTCCGGCCGGCCTTCCCGTACACGCCGGAACTCCACGCAACGCCTGGGGCGCGGCCACTCCGGAAGGCACCGTATGTTCGCCAGCATCGCCCGCGCCGTGTTCGGCACCGCCAACGACCGCTCGCTGAAGGGCTACCAGCGCCGGGTGCCGCAGATCAATGCGCTCGAGCCCGCCATGTCGGCGCTCGACGACGGCGCCCTGCGCGCCCGCACCGGCGAACTGCGCGACCGTCTCGCCGCGGGCGCGACCCTCGACGACATCCTCCCGGAGGCTTTCGCCCTGGTGCGGGAGGCGTCGCGGCGCGCCCTCGGCCTGCGCCATTTCGACGTGCAGCTGATCGGCGGCATGGTGCTGCACGAGGGCAAGATCGCCGAGATGAAGACCGGCGAGGGCAAGACGCTGGTCGCCACCCTGCCGGTCTATCTCAACGCCCTGGCCGGCCGCGGCGTGCACATCGTCACGGTCAACGACTACCTGGCCCGCCGCGATGCCGAGTGGATGGGCCAGATCTACGGCTTCCTCGGCATGACCACCGGGGTGATCGTGCACGGGCTCGACGACCACCAGCGCCGCATGGCCTACGCCGCCGACATCACCTACGGCACCAACAACGAGTTCGGCTTCGACTATCTGCGCGACAACATGAAGTACCGGCTGGAGGACATGGTCCAGCGCGACTTCACCTTCGGCATCGTCGATGAGGTGGACAGCATCCTGATCGACGAGGCGCGCACGCCGCTGATCATCTCCGGCCCGGCGGAGGACAGTTCCGACCTGTATCGCCAGGTCAACGCCGTCGTCCGCGAGCTGGTCAGGGACCCCGACGTCTACGAGAAGGACGAAAAATTCAAGACCGTCACGCTGACCGAGCCGGGCTCCGAGCGCATCGAGGACATGCTGCGCGAGGCCGGCATCGTCACCGAGGGCAACCTCTACGACATCTTCAACGTATCCGTCGTGCACCACGTGCAGCAGTCGCTGCGCGCGCACACGCTGTTCGCGCGTGACGTCGACTACATCGCGCGCGACGACAAGATCATCATCATCGACGAGTTCACCGGCCGCATGATGGAGGGCCGGCGCTACTCCGACGGGCTGCACCAGGCGCTGGAGGCCAAGGAGGGCGTCACCGTCCAGCAGGAGAACCAGACGCTCGCCTCCATCACCTTCCAGAACTACTTCCGCCTCTATCCCAAGCTCGCCGGCATGACCGGCACGGCGATGACCGAGGCCGACGAATTCGCCGAAATCTACAAGCTCGACGTCGTGGACATCCCCACCAACGTGGAGGTGGTCCGCCGCGACGAGGATGACGAAGTCTACCGCAGCGCCGGCGAGAAATACGAGTCGGTGGTCAAGCTGATCGAGGAGGCGCGGGAGCGTCGCCAGCCGGTGCTGGTCGGCACGACCAGCATCGAAAAGAGCGAGCTGATCAGCGACATCCTCAAGCGCAAACGCGTGCCGCACGCGGTGCTGAACGCGCGCTATCACGAGCAGGAAGCCGAGATCGTCGCCCAGGCCGGCGCGCCAGGTGCGGTGACGATCGCCACCAACATGGCCGGGCGCGGCACCGACATCAAGCTCGGCGGCAACCTGGAGATGCGGCTGAAGCACGAGCTCGCCGGCGTCGAGGATCCCGCGTTGCGCGCGGTCCGCGAGGTGGAGATCCGCGACGAGATCGCCAGCGCGCACGAGGCGGTCAAGCAGGCGGGCGGCCTGTTCGTCATCGGCACCGAGCGGCATGAGAGCCGGCGCATCGACAACCAGCTGCGCGGCCGCTCCGGCCGGCAGGGCGATCCCGGCCAGTCGCGCTTCTTCCTGTCGCTCGAAGACGACCTGATGCGCATTTTCGGCTCCGACCGGATGGGCGGCATGCTGCAGCGCCTGGGGCTGAAGGACGGCGAGGCGATCGTCCATCCCTGGATCAACAAGGCACTCGAGAAGGCGCAGAAGAAGGTCGAAGCGCGGAATTTCGACATGCGCAAGAACGTGCTGAAATACGACGACGTCATGAACGACCAGCGTCGCGAGGTCTACGCGCAGCGGCGCGAGTTCATGAAGTCGGCCGACGTGTCGGAGACCGTCGCCGAGATGCGCGCCGAGGTAGTCCAGGCGATGGTCGCGCACCGCATCCCCGAAAAAGCCTTCGCCGAGCAGTGGGAGACTGAGGCGCTCGCCGACGATCTCCGGCGCGTCCTGCTGCTCGACCTGCCGATCGCCGAATGGGGCGGCGAGGAGGGCATCGACGAGGAGGCGATCCGCGACCGCGTGCTGCGCGCGGCGGACGCGCAGCTCGCCGCCAAGGCGGCCAATCTCGGGCCGGAGCTGATGCGGGTCATCGAGAAATCCCTGCTGCTGCAGGTACTGGACGCCGTCTGGAAGGAGCACCTGCTGGCGCTCGACCACCTTCGCCAGGGCATCGGCCTGCGCGCCTACGGCCAGCGTGATCCACTGAACGAATACAAGACCGAGGCCTTTGCCCTGTTCAACGCGATGCTGGATGAGCTGAAGGAGCGGGTCAGCGGCATGCTCGCGCGCGTTGAGCTGGCGCCGGCCGAGCCGCCCGCGCCGGTGCCGATGTTCGAAAGCCACCCGGCCCCCGTGCCCATGGAAACGGTGGGCGCCGGCGCCGAGCTGGAAATGGCGGGGGCGGAGCCGATCCGCGCGACCGCCCTGCCGGCGCGCAACGAGGCGCCGAACCCGCACGACCCCAGCACCTGGGCCAGCACCCCGCGCAACGCCCCCTGTCCCTGCGGCTCCGGCCGCAAGTACAAGCACTGCCACGGCCGGGTGGCCTGATCCCGCCCGGAGCTTCCTGGCACCGCCAAAGCGCGGCCGATCACGCTGCCCTTGAATTTGGGAGCGCGTTGTGTATTTCTACACACGTGACCGCGCGCGAGGCGATGAACCGGCTTCAGCGTGAAGGATGGGCGGAACGGCCGGGCAAGGGCTCGCACATGATCTTCAAGAAGGCCTCCGCCGCGTCGTCCTCGCGAACCACTCGGGCGACATCCCCTCCGGCACGCTACGCGCAATATGCCAGCAGGCTGGCTGGGAGTTCCCGCCTCGGCGATAGGAGAGGCCCAATCATGGCTACCCGGCATTATATCGGCATCGCCGATCAGCACGTCAAAGGCGAGAGCTGGTCGATTACCTTCCCGCAGTTCCCCGGCGTGACCTCGGTCGCGGAGTGCGCCGGCGCCCTCATGCGCCAGGCCAAGGACGCACTCGCCACGGCGGTCGAGGATATGGAGGCCGACCGCGAGACGCTTCCGCTCTCGTTCGAGGACGATCAGGACGTGCCCTGGAAGCGAACGGCGTTCAGGAATCCGCACGTTCTGCTCGTGCCTGTCGAGGTGGCGGGCCGTGCGGTCCGCGTGAACGTCAGCATCGATGAAGGCCTGCTCGGCAGGATCGATGATGTGGCAAAGCGCATCAACTCCAGCCGCTCGGCGCTGCTGGCCCGGGGCGCGCGGCTGGTGATCCACGAAGAGACGGGCGCCTGACGAGGGTTGCCGATCAGATCCGGCGCATCGGCAGCGACCAGGCCAGGCCCACCGCACCCGCCGCGAAGCAGGCGATCGTCAGCAGCGCGGCCCGGAACGCGTCGCCGATCTCCGCCTGCACGATCGCCTGGCGCGCCTGCGGCAACGCCGCCAGCGCCGAGGGGCCGCGCTCCACCAGCGTCACGAACAGCGCCGCCGTGTGCCGGTCGGTCGCGGCGAGCACGGCGAACAGCACCGCCCCGACCAGCGCCGTGCCGAACGCCGCGCCGATTGAGCGCGAGAACTGCACGGACGCCGCCGCCGCGCCGAGCTGCTTGCGCCCGGCGACGGTCTGCACGGTGATCTGCACGACCGGCATGCCCGTGCCGAGCGTGATGGAGGTCAGGCCGAACGCCCACGGCAGTTCCCGCGTGCTCAGATGCGGCGCCAGAAATGCCAGCGCCAGCAGGCTCACCGTCACCACGCCGAGGCCGACCGACGGGATCGCCGCGGTGCGGCCGGTGCGCGCGATCAGCTGTCCGGTGCAGATCGAACCCACCGCGATGCAGGCGGTGAGCGGCAGCATCAGCAGCCCGGTCTCGCCCGGCCCGGTGCCGCGCACGACCTGCAGGTAGATCGGCAGGAAGGTGATCAGCGACACGATCGTCGCGCCGATGCAGGAGGCCATGGCGTCACAGCGCCAGATCGCCGCTTGACTCAGCAGCTGGATCGGCAGCAGCGGCGACTTGCTCCGCCGCTCGTGGCGCAATAGCAGCCAGAGCGCCGCCGCGGCGACGCCGGCCAGCCCGATCATCCCCGGCAGCGCCCGCGCCTCGAAGCGCTGCGCCTGTTCGAGCGCCAGCAGGGTCGGCGCCACCACCGCAGCGAACAGCAGCACGCCGAGGAAGTCGAACCGCAGCCGCCCGCCGCCGGCAGGACGTCGCGGCAGGCGCAGCGCCAGGCCGATCGCGACCAGGCCCACGGGAACGTTGACCAGGAACACCGAGGGCCAGCCGAAGTGCTGCGTCAGATACCCGCCCGCGACCGGCCCGAAGGTGCTCGCGGTCATGAACACCCCGGCGAGATAGCCCTGGAACCGCCCGCGCTCGCGCGGCGGCACGCTCTCCCCGATCAGCGCCTGCGACAGCGTCATCAGCCCCCCGCCGCCCAGGCCCTGCAACACGCGCGCCAGCGAGAGGCCGACGATCGATCCGGCGAAGGCGCAGAACAGCGAGGCGGCGATGAAGATCACCAGCGCCACGAGCATCATGCGCTTGCGTCCCAGCACGTCGCCGAGCCGCCCGTACACCGGTGCGGCGATGGTCGTCGCGATCAGGTAGGAGACCACCACCCAGGAGACGCGTTCCACCTCCCCGAGCGACCCGGCGATGGCCGGCAGGGCGGTCGCGACGATCGTCTGGTCGAGCGCCGCCAGGAACATTGGCAGCATGATCGAGGGGTAGAGCGTGAAGAAGATCGTGCGCGTCGAGGGCGTCGGCAGGGAGCCGTCGGCGAGCGCTTCGGAGGAACTCGACGGCATCGATGCCCCTATGGCCCGGGTCTCCGCCCTTGAACCCCGGCCAAGACAGAGCCTCTGCAGTCCTTCACTTGAGTCCTCGGGTCTGCGGCCCGCTGGCCCCAGCGGGGTCAAGGGGCGAAGCTGGCCAAGGTTCCGCGGGCGGAGCCCGTGGAATTGCCAGCGGAGGGAGCGCCCGTGGCCTTCCTAAAGACTGCGACCGATCCAGCTCTTGAGCTGGCTCTTCGGCAGCGCGCCCACCTGCGTCGCGGCCGGCTTGCCGTCCTTGAACAGGATCAGCGTCGGGATGCCGCGCACGGCGTAGTCGTTCGGCGTGCGCGGATTCTCGTCGATGTTCACCTTGGCGACCGTCAGCTTGCCCTTCAGCTCGCCGGCGATCTCCTCGAGCGCCGGGCCGATCATCTTGCAGGGACCGCACCACTCCGCCCAGAAATCGACCAGCACCGGCTCGCTCGCCTGCAGCACGTCCGCCGCGAAGCTGTCGTCCGTGACGGCCTTGGTGTTCTCGCCCATCGACGTGTCCCTCTTTTCGCGTGCCAGCACGTGGTGCAGCCGCCGAGTCCGGTCAAGCATCCGCCCCTGCACCGGGCGCATGCCGGTCGAGCAGCTCCGCCGCCAGCCAGTCGACGCGCGCCGCCTGCGTCCAGATCACCGCGCAGCGGACCGGCCGATCCGGGTAGATGCGCGCGAGTACCGCCCGATACGCAGCCATCTGGCGCAGGTAGAGCACCGGCGTCGCCTCGGCGGCCTTGGGCGGCTCGCGGTCGGTCTTGTAGTCGGCCACCAGAATCCGGTCGGCCAGCACGGCCAGCCGGTCCACCAGGCCGCCGACCACGCTGCCATGCACGACGCCGGTCAGCGGCACCTCCGCCCGGCTGCCCGGCCCGAACAGCGGAGCCAGCTCGGGATGCCCAAGGATCGCCATTGTCTCCTCGGCCAGCGCTGCCGCCGATCCGGGCGCCAGGCCGCTGCCGGGCCTTGCGAGGAACGTCCGGGCGGCCGCTTCCCGCTCGCTCGACGGCAGGGCTGGCAGGTGCTGCAGCAGGGCGTGCAGCAGCCGGCCGCGCCGCAGGCGAAGGGCGGCCGCGTCACGCATCGCCAGCGGTGACGCGGCAGCGGGCACCGGCCGCGGACCATCGCCATCGGTCCGGCTCGGCGCCAGGGCCACCGGAAGCACCGGCTCCGCGGGCGGCGGCCTCGGCTGCCACCCCGGCGCGCCGCCCGCCCAGGCCGGCAGCGTGATGCTGGCCGCCTCCTGCACCGAAGGCCCGGCCCGCTCGGGCGCCGCGCGCTGCGGGCTGGCCAGGCGCCGCATCTCCGCCGCCCACGGCTCGGTGACGCAGTCGAACGGACGCGACTCCGCCTCCGGCAGTGCCGCGAAGCCGCGGCGCACCAGCTCGTACCAGCAGGTTTCGGGCAGACTCTTGGTCGGCATCCAGCCGCAGACGATCAGCCGGTCCCTGGCCCGGGTCATCGCCACGTAGAGCAGCCGGTTCTTCTCCTCGAGCCGGCGTGCCTCCGCCTTGGCGCGGACCGCGTCGCTGCCGGCGCAGCCGAGCTCCTTCTTTGGCACCCAGATCGGCACGCTGATGCGGCTCGACGGGTCCTCCGCCCAGGCGACCTGCCCGTCGTCCCGCGGCAGGGAGGTGGTGTCGGGCAGGATCACCACCGGCGACTCCAGTCCCTTGGCGCCGTGCACCGTCATGATCCGCACCGCGCCACCGGCGCCCTCGGCCTCCCGCTTCACTTCGGCGCCGGACTGGCCGAGCCAGTGCAGGAAGCCCTGCAGCGCGGGCGGACGCGTGCGCGCATATTCGAGCGCCGCGGCCAGCAGCTCGTCGACCGGCTCGGCGGCCTCCGGACCGAACCGGGCGAACAGCCGCGCCCGTCCGCCAAGCCGCCCGAGCGCCTCGACGAACAGGGCGTGCGGCGTCGCATAGTCCACCCGCGCGAGCAGGGCGTGGAAGAACGCCGATGCAGAACGCCAGTCCGGCCGTTCGCCGGCGCGCCGGCGCAGCGCCTCCCACAGCGATCCCGGCCGCCCGACGGCCAGCTCCATCAGGCTGTCGTCCGAGAGCCCACCCAGCGGGCTGGTCAACACGGTCGCCAGGCCGAGATCGTCCTGCGGCAGCAACAGCGCCTCGGCCAGCGCGAGCAGGTCGGCGACCGCCGGCTGCTGGGTCAGCACCATGCGGTCGAGGCCGGCGACCGGCACGCTGCGCCGCTTCAGCGCGCGCACCAGCAGGCGGCCGAACTCGGTGCGCCGGCGCACCAGCACCAGCACGTCCCCGGCATGCAGCAGCCGCCCCGCGCTCTCCAGCATCACGCCGCCGCGGATTTGCCCGGCGATCCACCCGGCGAGCGCCTCGGCGAGCAGCCGCGGCGCTCCGGCCTGTCCATGGTAGCGGTCGGGCACCGTCCAGGGCTCCGGCTCCGCCCGCTCGGGCGCCGGGCGGAGTGGCCACAGCTCGACGCTGCCGGCGTGGTCGGCGCGATCGGCGTAGTGCACGAGCGGCGGCTCGCTCTCGCGCACCACGCCCGCCCTCGCTGCCGGATCGGCGAACACCGCGTCCACCAGCTTCAGCACCGGCGCCGTCGAGCGGAACGACACGTTCAGCGGCGTCTCTATCCAGCGGCAATTCGCCCCACGCACGCGCCGCCCCAGTTCGTCCCGCCAATGATCGAACGCCTCCGGGTCGGCGCCCTGGAAGGAGTAGATCGACTGCTTGCGGTCGCCGACCGCGAACACGGTCCGCGGCAACGCCGTCTCGCGCGCGCCGGCGCCGGCGAAGAATTCCTCGGTCAGCGCCCCGGCGATCTGCCACTGCGCCGGCGCGGTGTCCTGCACCTCGTCGAGCAGCAGGTGGTCGAGCCCGCCGTCCAGCTTGTAGAGCACCCAGGCGACGCCGGGATCACGCATCAGCGCCAGGGTGCGGCGGATCAGGTCTTCGTAGTCGAGCAGCTGGGCTGCCTGCTTGCGCACCTGGTAGGCCTGCGCCATCGGTGCCGCCAGGCGCAGCAGCGCCGCTGAGATGGCGGCGACCCGCGCCGTCCGGCAGGCATCCTCGACGGCGATGATCCGCTGCTGTTCGGCGAGGAATGCGTCCAGCAGCCCCGGCATCCGTTGCTGGACGTCGGAACTGACCAGGCTGCGGGGCGCCGACGGCGCGCCGTCCTTGCGAAAGAACAGGCGGCACCATTCCTGCCAGTTCTCCACCCGATCGGCGCGGTCGAGATCGAGCCAGAGCAGCATCTGCGCCGCCCTCTCGGCGGCCCCGCTCGATCTGCCCCGCGCCACAGTCCCGGCCGCTTGCCGCACCGCGCGCTCGCCCGCCCAGACGACCGCATCGGCCCGGACTGCCGCCTCGTCGCGGTCTCCGGTACCGAGCGCCCGGCGTTGCGCGGCGGCGAGGCCCTCCGGACCCAGCGCCAGCGCCGCGGCGAGACGCCCGCGGTCGCTCTGCAGCTTCTTGGCCAAATCCCCGAACTGGTCGAGCGAGACGAGGCCCGCGAGCGTCTCCAGCGCGTCGCGCCCCGCCGGGTCGTCCGCGTGGCCGATCGCCTCCTCACGCGCTTCGACCTGCCGAGCCGCCGCGTCCACCTCCTCGATGATCTGGAAATGCGGCGAGATCGCCGCCTCCAGCGGAAAGCGGCGCAGCAGCGACTGGCAGAAGGCGTGGATCGTGCCGATGCGCATCCCCCCGGGCAGATCGAGCACCCGCGCGAACAGCGCCCGCGCCTGGCCGCGCAGCGCCGGTCCGGGCGGCAGTTCCAGCGCGGCGAGCCGGGCATCGAGCGCTGCGTCGTCGAGCGTCACCCACTCCCCGAGCAGGGCATTCAGCCGCAGCGACATCTCCGCGGCCGCCGCCTTGGTGAAGGTGAGGCACTGGATGCGCGCCGGCTCGGCGCCGGCCAGCATCAGCCGCAGCAGCCGGTCGGTCAGCAGCTTGGTCTTGCCCGAGCCGGCCGAGGCGCCGACGAAGGCGGACACCGCCGGGTCGGACGCCTTCAGCTGCTCAGCCTGGGCAAGCGCGCGGGCGGAGAGCGTCATTCGTCCTCCGCGGCCTCGCCCCACTCGTGCACGCGGGCGAGCTGAGCGTAGCGGGAGAACCGCGGCGCATGGCCGGGATGCGGCTGCGCCAGATAGGCGCGGGCCGGATCATCGAAGCACACGACGAGATCACGCAGCGCGTTCGCCGCGACGGCCGCCAGGGCGGCTACTTTCTGCGCGTCCCGGCGGAACAGGGCGACGGCGCGGCCCGGCTCGTGGCCGCCGCTGAGCTTCCAGTACGTCAGTTCCGCCGCCTGCCCGGCCAGCTCCGGACCGAAGGCGCCGTTGGCCGCCATCGCCGCCTCCAGGGGCAGCTGCGGCGCGCGCCCCTGGTCCACGTCCTTCTGGGCCGGCACGGTGCCGGTCTTGTAGTCCAGCAGCGACAGGGTGCCATCCGCGCGGCGCTCGATCCGGTCGGCCCGGCCGGTCAGGGTGAAGCCATCGGGCACATCGAGCGTCCAGCGGCCGGAGACCTCGGCCTGCAGGAACGCCGGCGGCGCCTCGGCGCGCCGGCGCGCCTCCTCCTCCGCGACCCAATCGGCGATGCGATGCAGGCGCGGCATCCACCACGCCTCCACCGCCGGGCGCACCCCAGCCTGACGCAGCTCGAGTTCCATCGCCGCCCGCAGCCGCTCGCGCGCATCCGCCGGCCAGCGCGGGCCGATCCCGCCGAGGAAGCGGTGCAGCGCCGCATGCACGAGCGCGCCATAGCTCGCGGCATCGGCGGACTGCTCGACGGGGTCCAGCGGCACCAGCCGCAGCACATGGCGGGCGTAGATCGCGTAGGGGTCGCGCAGCCAGGTCTCGATCTCCGTCACGCTGAGCTTGCGCGGCCGGAGCGTCACCGCGGGGCAGGGGCGGGGCGGCGCCACCGGGCGCGGTCCGCCGTCCGGCTGGTCGAGCGCGCGGGCCCAGGCCGCGGCGGAATGCAACCCGAGCCGGGCGCCTTCGCCGGCCAGGCAGGCATCGAGCCGGGTGAGCCAGCGCGAGGGGACGGCCGGCGCGCCGTCCCGCCGGCGCGGACAGGAGAGCACCGCGACCGGCGCCGCGCAGCACGCCGTCGTAAAATCGTGTGCCGCCTGGCCGACCCGCTCCTCCGGGCTCGGCAGCCCGGCGCGGGCCCGCATCGGCCGGCTCATCCAGGGTCCGGGATCGGTTGCCGGCGGCCAGACTCCCTCCGCAAGCCCACCGAGCACGATCACATCAGCCGATTGTAGCCGCGCCTCCAGCAAGCCCCAGATGAACACCCGGGGATGTTCGGTGCCGGAACGGCCGCGCAGCGCCCGCCGACTGCGTACCACGGCGCCCTCCAGCACGGCATCGAGCAGGCCCGGCAGGCAGCGCGGCGCTTCCTCGGGCAGCATCGGCAAGGCGTCCTGCACGGCGGACAGGCACGTCGCCAGCGCCTCGCCCTCCTCCAGCGCCCAGAGCCGCGCGGGTCCCGTTTCGTCCGCGGTCCCGGCCAGTGCCTCCGCCGCCCGCACCAGGACAGCCAGCGCATCGGCCGGGGGAACCACCACGGCGGACGTCAGTCGCAGCAGCGGTTCCAGTCGGTGTTCCAGCCGGTCGAGGAGATCGCGAACGGCGGGCGACGTCGTCGCCCGGTCCACCGCCTGCCGCAACCCGGCGAGGCCGGCGCCGGGGCGGGGACCGCGCAGGCAGGCGAGTTCCAGCGCCCGCGCCGCCTCCCGCGCCGCGGCCGGATGCAGTCCGGCGGCGGTCAGCGGGTGCTTCAGCAGGGCGAGCAGCGGCACTGGCGCCAGGTTCTCCACCACCGCCTCGGCGAGCAGGCGAAGGAACACGGCGGGCGGCGTCTCAGCCAGCGGCTCGCCGGCGCTGTCGTCGGCGACCACGCCATAGCGCAGCAGCTCGGCGCTGACCCGCGCCGCCAGCGCACGGTCCGGCGTGACCAGGGCGGCGTGCGCGCCCGGCCGTTCCAGCGCGTCGCGCAGGACCATGGCGATGGCCACGGCCTCCTCCTGCTGGTCGGCGGTCTGCAGGCGCAGCAGGCCCTCCGTATCCGGCCGGAAGCGCTCGGTGCGCCAGGACTCGAGCGCCCCGGCCGGCAGCAGCGCCCGGCCGAGCAGCACCTCGCGCCCGACCGGCGCCGCCCGCCCGATGCCCGGCTGCGCCGGCCAGAGGCGAACGTCGTCGCGCCTTGCACCCAGCCGCAGCAGCAGGTCGCGCAGACCCGCCTGCGGATGGCCGGATGGGAGGTCCGACCAGACCGCCTCCGGCAACGCGCGATCGATCCCCGCCAGCAACACCCGACCCGACGGCATGCCGGCGACGACGCGCAGCAGCTCCGCTTCGCCGGGCATCCCGGCCGTGGTCCCGGCGACCAGCACCGGCTCTTCCGGCGGAGTCCGCTCCCAGGCGTCGCGTTGGGCGCGCAGCAGCGCCGCCTGGCGTGCGGCCGGGTCCATCAGCCCCTGCTCCGCGAGCCAAGCCGGCCACTGCCGCGTGACGATGTCGAGGAAGCGCAGCGTCTGCTCCCAATGCTCGGCATAGCCCTGATCGGCGAGACCGGGCAGGGCGGCGGCCAGATCGACCCCCGCGCGGTGCGCCTCGTCCACCAGCGACGCGAGCTCCGCCGCCAGCCGCCACGCTCGGTCCGCGCTGCGCGGCGCCCCGAAGTCTCCGTTCAGCGCGAGGATGAACCGGCTCAGCACGGCGAGGCGCTGCGCCTGCTCGACCGCCGGCGGCAGGGTCAGCGCGCCGGCCAGCGCCAGCGGCGCCTCGTCCAGCGCGCCGAACGCAGTGATACGCGGCAGCAGCAGCGGCCGGCCGCCGGCCTGGCGCAGGAACGCCTCGGCGAGCGCCCGCGCGGCCCGTCGCGTCGGCAGCAGGATCAGTCCGCGCGACACGGCCTGCGGATCGCCGCCGCATTCGGCGAGCCAGCCGGCCGCGAGCGTCTCAAGGAATGGCAGATGCGGCGGGATCGCGAACAGGTTCATCGCGTCTCGCCGGTGATGCGCGCCTGCAGGCTGGATTCCGCCTCGGCCAGGTCGGCGGGGGTGGAGAGATGGAACCACAGGCCGTCATGCACCACCGCCTGCAATCGGCCGCTTGCCATCGCCCGGTCCCACAGCAGGTTCATGCTGAACGCCCCCTCAGGAGCCCCGGCGAACAGCTCGGGCGAGGTGAGCTGCACGCCGGCATAGATGTAGGGCACGACCTCGCGCTCGCCGCGGCGCCGCACCGCGCCCCACTTGTCCAGCGCGAAATCGCCGAACCCGACGTCCGCATGCACCTGAAAAGTGCGATGCACCAGCAGCGCCGCGTCGCTCTCCCCCTGATCGAAGGTCGTGGTCAGCCGCTCGAGCGCGGGCACCGGACCGTCCAGCCAGAAGGCGTCGCCGTTGACGACGTAGAACGGCGCGGAGCGCAGCAGTCCGTCCGCGAGCGCCGCCCGCACCGCACCGCCGGTATCGAGCAGCATCGCTTCCGGCCGCAGCACGGTACGCGGGCCGCTGGTACGCGCGCGCAGATGCTCCGCGACGCGCGCGGCGTGCCAGTGCACGTTGACCACCACCGTCTCGACCCCCGCGGCGGCCAGCCGGTCGAGTCCATGATCGATGAGCGTGCGCCCGCCGAGCGGCAGCAGCGGCTTGGCGGTCAGCCCGGTCAGCGGTCGCATCCGCGTGCCGAGCCCCGCCGCCAGCAGCATGGCCTGGCGCGGCCGCATGCTCAGGCAGCGCGCGTCGCCGGGCTGGCGCGCCGTTCCGGCGCAACCCAGCGATCGAGGAAGGCGGCGAGCGGCGCGGCGGCGGGATGCGCGACCGCCCTCTCCAGCAGCCGCCAGGTGCGCGGCCCATGCCGGAGATAGCCGGGCTTGCCGTCGCGGCGCGCGAGCCGCAGCCACAGCGCGGCGACGCGCAGGTGACGATGCGCTGCGGCGACAGCGAAGGCTGACCGGAACGCCGCTTCGTCGAGCTCCGGGCGCAGCGTCAGATATCGCCCGACCTGCCGCTCCGCCAGGCCGTCCGGCAGGTCGCGCCGCGCGTCCTGCACCAGCGCGGCGAGGTCGTAGGCGGGATGCCCGATCGCCGCATCCTGGAAGTCGATGATGCCGACCTGTGTCAGTCTTGGCCGGTCAGGCAGCCAGAACAGGTTGTCGGCGAAATAGTCGCGGTGCACGAAGCCGCGCAGAGCGGCGAGTGGCGCCAGCAGTGCCGCCAGCGCGTCCCCGAACGCCTGCCGGACTGGCTTGGAGGCTGGCGCGCCGAAGCAATCGGGCCACCACCAGTCGAGAAATGTGGCCTCCGCGGCGCGCGCCATCGCCGAACCGTCCCAGGGCGGCAGATCGGCGGGCGGCGGTGCGGCGTGCATGGCGGCCAGTGCGTCCGTCGCGGCATCGTAGAGCGCGAAACAATTTTCCTCGGTCAGCACCGCCGGGAACAGCGCGTCGCCGAGATCGCCGAGCAGCACCAGCCCCGCCTCGACATCGGCCGCCAGCACTTCCGGCACCGAAAGGCCGAGCCCCGCCAGATGCGCCCGGATGCGCAGGAACGGCCGCGCATCCTCCTGGCCGGGCGGCGCATCCATGAGCACGGCGGGAAGCGGGCCGCCGGTGATGCGCAGATACCGCCGGAAGCTCGCATCAGCCGCCAGGGTCTGCCGCTCGGCCGATCCGTAGCCGTGCTTCGCAAGAAAGCGCGCAATGATGTCGGACCGCGTCACCCCAGCCGCCCAAGACGGCCCGGCCAGCCGGACAGCGTGGCGTGCCGGCCTTCGCCGGCAAACTCCAGCGTGACGCCGAGCGCATCGTCCGGCCGGAGGGCGTCAAGCCGGTCGGGCCACTCCACCAGCACGACGCCTTCGCGCGCCTCCTCCCAGCCGAGCTCGACCAGGCCGCCCGGCCCCTCGATGCGCCAGAGGTCGAAATGGTGCACGGGCCCGATCGGCGTCGCGTACGCCTGCACCAGCGTGTAGCTCGGGCTGGGCACCTCCAAGCCGGGATCACCGGTCAGCGCACGCAGCAGGGCGCGGGCGAAGGTGGTCTTGCCGGCGCCGAGCGGCCCATCCAGCAGCACCGCGTCGCCTGATCGCAGCAGGTCGGCGACGCCCGCCGCCAGCCCAGCCGTGGCGGCGAGGTCCGGCAGCGGGCACGACAGGACCGATCGAGTCTGCGACACCGGCGCACTGTGCCGCAGGGGCGGAGTCGCTCACAACTCGGCCCCGCTTGATCCCGGCGCCGTTCGCCTTACGGTTCCGCCATGCCGGAGACGCTGCATACCGACGTCGCGATCGTGGGGGCCGGCCCGGTCGGCCTGTTCGCCGCCTTCGAGTGCGGCATGCTGAAGCTGCACAGCGTTCTCATCGACGCCCTGGCGTCGCCGGGCGGCCAGTGCGCGGCGCTCTATCCGGAGAAGCCGATCTACGACATCCCCGCCCAGCCCAGGATCGAGGCCGGTGAGCTGATCAGCCTGCTCGAGCGGCAGATCGCCCCGTTCCATCCGCCGCACCTTCTGGGGCGCCGGGTCGAACGGCTCGACGGCGCGGCGGGCGCCTTCACGCTCGGCACCGATGCGGGCGACGTCGTGCACGCCGGCGCGATCCTGCTCGCCGCGGGCGCCGGCGCGTTCGGGCCGAACCGTCCGCCGCTCGCCGGCCTGGCGGAGTATGAGGCGGCCGGCGCGGTGCACTACTATGTGCGCCGGCGCGAGGATCTCCGCGGCCGTCGCGTGGTGATCGCCGGGGGCGGCGATTCCGCCGTGGACTGGGCGCTGGCGCTGCGCGGCATCGCCGAGGCGATCTTCGTCGTGCACCGGCGGGCAAAATTCCGCGCCGCGCCGGAGAGCGCCGAACAGCTGGCGCAGGCCGCACGGCGCGGGGAGGTGGAGCTGGTCATCCCCTACCAGCTGCACGCCCTGCACGGCAGCGACGGGCGGCTGGAGTCGGTGGAGGTCGCCACCGTCGAGGGCGAGACGCGCCGGCTCGCCGCCGACCGGCTGCTGCCGTTCTTCGGCCTGTCGATGGATCTCGGCCCGATCGCCGACTGGGGCCTCGCTCTGGAGCGGCACCACATCGTCGTGGCGCCGGCGACCTGCCAGACCAGCGTGCCCGGCGTGTTCGCGATCGGCGACGTGGCGAGCTATCCGGGCAAGCTCAAGCTCATCCTGCAGGGCTTCAGCGAGGCGGCGATGGCGGCGCACGCGATCCACGCCGTGGTCCGCCCGGACCAGGCGCTGCACTTCGAGTACTCGACCACCTCCGGCATCCCGACGCTCTGAGGCGTCCAGCATGACCGCGCCGCTCTCCTCGATGACCGGGTTCGGTCGCAGCGACGGCAGCGGCGACGGTGTTGCCTGGGCCTGGGAGTTGCGCAGCGTCAATGCGCGGGGCCTCGATCTGCGCTTTCGCCTACCGCCCGGCCTCGACGCCCAGGAGCCGAGGTTGCGCGAGGCCGCCGGCCGCCTGCTCCGGCGCGGCAGCGTGACCGCCAGCCTGGCGCTCCGCCGCGAGACGCCGACGCGCCTCGTGGCGGACGAGGCGGTGCTCGCGCACGTGCTGACGCTGGCGCTCGATCTCGCACGGCGCATCCCCGGCAGCTCGGCCCCACGCGCCGAGGCGCTGATGGCGTTGCCGGGCGTGCTGCGCGTGGCCAGCGACGAGCCCGAGGCCGGCGCCGCCGGCCAGACCGAGGCCGTGTTTGGCGGATTCGGCGCGGCGCTCGACGCGCTCGCCGCGGCGCGGCGCGCGGAAGGAGCGCGGCTGTCGGCTGCGCTGACGGCACTGCTCGGCGAGATTTCCGCTCTTTGCGCGCAAGCCGGCGCGGAAGCGGCCGACCAGCCCGCGGCACAGCGCGCGCGCCTGCTCGACAACCTGCAGGCATTGCTTCGCGATACGCCCGGCCTGCCGGAAGAGCGCATCGCCCAGGAGGTGGCGCTGCTCGCTTCCCGCTCCGACGTGCGCGAAGAGCTCGAGCGGCTGGATAGCCACATCCAGGCCGCGCACGCGCTGCTCGCCGAAGGCGCGAATATCGGCCGCCGCTTCGACTTCCTGGCCCAGGAGTTCAATCGCGAGGTCAACACGCTCTGCAGCAAGTCCGCCTCCGCCGCGCTGACCGCGACGGGGCTGCGGCTCAAGGCGGCGATCGAGCAGTTGCGCGAGCAGGTGCAGAACATTGAATAGTCCGCACATTGAATAGCCCGGCGCCGGCCCGGCGCGGCCTGTGCCTGGTGCTCTCGGCACCTTCCGGCGCCGGCAAGAGCACGATCACCCGCGCGTTGCTGGCGCGGGAGCCGGGGCTCGCACTCTCGGTCAGCGTCACCACGCGCCTGCCGCGCGCCGGCGAGCAGGAGGGCGTGCACTACTTCTTCCGCGACCAGGCCGCGTTCGATGCGATGGCCGGACGCGGCGACCTGCTGGAGTGGGCGCGCGTGTTCGACCGCTGCTACGGCACGCCGCGCGCCCCGGTGGAGCAAGCGCTCGCCGAAGGCCGTGACGTCGTCTTCGACATCGACTGGCAGGGACACCGCCAGCTGCGTCGCGCGCTGCCCGGCGACGTGGTCAGCGTGTTCATCCTGCCGCCTTCCATCGAGGAGCTTGACGACCGGCTGCGCCGGCGCGGCGATGATCCGGCGCAGGTGAGCCGGCGCATGCACGCCGCCCGTGAGGAGATATCGCACTGGCGGGAGTTCGACCACGTGGTGGTCAACGCGGACCTCGAGCGGGCCACCGGCTCGGTATCCGCCATCCTCTGCGCCGCCCGCCTGGCGACCCCGCGTCAGGTCTGGCTGACGGCGATCGGTTCGGGTACGGCGGGCTGCTGACAGCAAGGCCAGGGGCGCTGCCCCTGGACCCCGGCAAGGCAGAGCCTTTGCAATCCTTTACTTAGCTCCAGCGGCGTCATACGCCGTGCCCATCATCAGCAGACGCTGGCCGTGCATGATGTCGGCGGCGTCGATCCGGTAATACACGGTCGGTCGCGCGGTGTGGCCCGGACGGTGATAGGCGCGCAGGAATGCGAACACGTGCCGGTCCGAGCCGCGGCCCCTGGAATCGCCGGGGAACGCGATGTTCCACCAAGCGGTCGCGTGCGGGCAGGCGAGCTTGTCGACCATCAGGCAGTTGGTGTCCACGAAGCCGCCGAAGCGCTCGCCGTAGATGCCGCGATCCGGTCCGACGGACTCCCAGGTATCGACGCAGATCGGCCGGCGCGATGCCGGATGCACGAACCAACGCAGGCTGTACGCCCACTCGGCGTCCGAAATCGCCGATCGCATGAGCCGGAGATGGTCTGGAGCATACCAGTTGTCATCATCGAGATAGGCGACGTAGCGGCTGTTGGCGAGCAGGGTGAGCGCGGCGCGCAGCGACCCGCCGTCGCCCGAGCGGTGCAATCCGTCATTCCGTGCCGCCGTGGAATATCCGGGCTGCAGCACCTGCACGACGCAATGCGCCGGGCGTCCGGCGCAGGCGCGCTCCAGGATCGAAAGATCGGGCACGCCGTCGATGCCGAGCAGGACCTGGATGCGGCCGGCGAGATCCTGCGTGAAGATCGACCCCAGTGCCTCGTCCAGCGTCTCGCGCAGGATCGTCGGCATGACCACCGCGACCTCCGCCGGCCTCTGCAGGTCCGCACCCGCGTCCGCGTAGGTGCGCAGGAAGCTGTGCATCAGCCCGCTGCGTCGTAGCGCACGCCCATCCGCGCGACGCGTGCGGCGTGCAGCGGATCGGCCGGATCGAGCGGACAGTACACCGTCGCCTGCTCGACCGCTTCGCCCCGGTGGTACTCGCGCAGATACGAAAACACGCTGCGGTCCGCGCCCGTCCCGGTGTCCTCGAAGCGCGGCATGGTCCACCAGGTTATCACATGCTCGCAGGCGAGCTTGTCGATCATCAGGCAGTTCGGGTCGACATAGCCGCCGAAGCGCTCGGCATGCACGCCCCGATCCGGTCCGACCGATTCCCACTCGTCGACGCAGACCGGCCGGCCGGACCGCGGATGCACGAACCAGCGGCGCGCGTACGCCCATTCCGCAGGGGGCATGGCAGCGCGCAGCAGGCGCAGATGGTCGGGCAGCCAGCGATACTCCTCGTCGAGGTACGCGACATAGCGGGAATTGGCGAGCCAGGTGAGCACCGCTCGCAGCACGCCTTCCTCGGCGGGATGCACGCCGCCGTGCCGGGCCGAACCGGAGTACCCCGGCTGGAGAACCTGCACGACGCAGTTCGCCGGGCGTTGTGCGCAGAGGCGCTCGATCATGTCACTTTCGCCCGTGCAGCGGTCGATCCCGACCAGAACGTGGATGCGTCCGCCGAAGCTCTGGGCGAATATAGAGCGCATTGCCGCGGCGAGCGAAGGCCGCAGCGTCGTGTGCACGACGACCGCGGCATCCATCGGCGATTGCAGCGAAACGCCGGGGTCGGCGTAGGTCTTGAGAAATCCAGGCATCGCGGCACGGTGCTCGCGCAAAGGTCCGGGATACTGTTCCGAAGCGTTTGTCTGCCACAAGCCGGCTGCCCCTCGACCCCGTTAAGACGAAGCCCTTGAAATCCCTTACTCAAGTCGTGGGGTCTGGGGGCCGCTGCCCCCAGCGGGTCGAGGGCAGAGCCCTCGCCTGACTTCTTCAGCAGCCGGGCTAAAACGCGTCGAGCAGCCCGGCCAACCGTTCGAACTCGGCGGTCCCCAGCGTCTCCGCGCGGCGCTCCGGCGCAATACCGGCGCGCCGCAGCAGCGCCTCGCCACCGAGCGGCTTCAGCGCGCCGCGCAGCATCTTGCGCCGCTGGCCGAAGGCCGCGGCGGTCAGCCGCTCCATGGCCGCAAACAGGCGGGGCGGAACCCGCCGCTCGCGAGGAACCAGCCCCACCACGGCCGACCACACCTTTGGCGGGGGAACGAAGGCGGCGGGCGGAATGCGCAGCATGAGGTCCGCCGTGCAGATCCACTGCGTCAGTACGGAAAGCCGCCCGTACGCCGCACTTCCCGGTTGCGCGCAGAGGCGTTCGGCGACCTCCTGCTGGAACATCAGCGTCATCCGTTCGTAGCAGCCGGCGGTGCGCAGCCAGCCGATCAGCAGCGGCGCGGCGATGTTGTACGGCAGATTGGCGATGATCTGGCGTGGCGACGCCGCCAGCGCCGCGCAATCGAGTGTCAGCGCATCCGCCGCGATCACCCGCAAGCGTCCGGGGTGCAGCGCCTCGAGTTCGGCCAGCGCGCCAAGCGCGCGCGCATCGACCTCGACCGCGGTGACGCTCGCCGCCGCACTCGCCAGCAGCGCGCGCGTCAGCCCGCCGGGTCCCGCCCCCACCTCGATCACGTGCCGTCCGCCGAGCGCGCCGGCGGCGCGGACGATGCGCGCCGTCAGGTTCGCGTCGAACAGGAAATGCTGGCCGAGCGACTTGCGGGCGTCCAGACCATGCCGCGCGACGACATCGCGCAGCGGCGGCAGCGTCATGCCCCTCCGCTGCGCATTTCGATCACGGCGCGCCGGCGCAGCTCCCGCTGCAACTGCCGGGCTTCCAGCTCCGCCCGCTCTTCGACGATCCGGTCGGCGATTTCCGACTTCGACGGTATGCCGAGATTCTTCACGTCCCGCGAGCAGACCATCATCACCACGATGCCATCCGGCGAGACCAGCGGCTGGCTCGGCTTTGCGACGGGCAGGCTGGCGAGCAGCGTACGAAGCTGCGGCGAACCGAGCCCCTCCAGCCGCACCTCGCCGGGGTCGGTGGGGCGGACGTTGCCGGCCGCTCGATTGGCCTCTTCGATCGCGTCGCAGCTATGCGCGGTGGCGCTGATCTGCTTGGCGCGCAGCAGCGTCTGCTTCTGCTGCTCGGTCGGGTTCGCCGGATCGAGCGTCGTGCTGAATGGCAGGAACACCTCGCGCACGCTCAGCATGGTCGCTGGATCGTTGCCGACTTGCCGCTTGCCGCGCAGGCTCACGACCGAGAAGCCGCCGGCGACACGGATCGGGTTGCTGACCGCCCCCTCGGGCATTTCGGACACGACGCGCGCCTCCTGCGGGTCGAGCTGACTGAGCTGCACCCAGCCGAGATCACCGCCATCCAGCGCCGTCTGGCTCTGGCTGAACTGCGCGGCGACAACGGCGAAGGATGCGCCGGAGCGCAACTGCTGGATCACCGCGTCGGCAAAGTTCTGCGCGCCCGCCTCGTGCGCGGGGTCATCGACCGGGATGAAGATCTCGGAGACCCGGTATTCCGGCTGGCCGGTCTGCGCCTTGAGCATCGCCTCGCGCGCGGCGATGTCCGCGTCGCTGACATTCGTGCGGTCGCCGAGTTCCTCGCGCAGCACGCGCATCCAGCCGATCTGCACGCGGATCTGGTCCACCAGGGTGCGGAAGCTCACGCCGTCGGCTTCCAGCCGATGCCGCAGCGTGCCGGCCGGCATGCGGTTGCGCGACTCGATCTGGCCGATCGCGGCCGCGATGTCCTGGTCGGAGACGATGATCTTGCGGCGCTGCACTTCCTGCAGCCGCAGCCTCTCGTCGATGAGCTGGCGCGTCACCTGCGCGGTCAGCCGGTTGAGGATGTCGGGCGTCACCGGCATGCCCGTGGAGAGTGCGAACAGCCGGCGCCGGTTGTCCACATCGGCGCCGCTGATCACGTCGCCGTTGACGACCGCAACGATGCCGTGCCGGTCTGCCGGATTGACCGGCGGCTGGGGCGGCGGCGCGGCGGGGGGACGCATGGGCGCGCGAACGGTCTGTGCCGGCGCGCCGGTCGCGATCAGCGACGCCGCTAGCAGCAGCACCGCCCGCATGCAGTGCCGGAGGCGACGACGATGGGCTTGGATCGACATAGCCGAAGAGTATCCTCCCGCAGGCAGGCGCTAGAGCGCGTGGAAGCCGAATTGGCCGACGGTCTTGAAGGTGATCTCGAACAGCACCGTGCTGTCGCCGTGGTCACCGTTGATCGAGGTGTAGCGGCGAAAATACTTCACGTCGAGGATCAGGCACTCGTCCTCGTACGAGCCCTCGCCCCCTAGGCTGACCATCTGCGAGGTCTGCAGGTCGCGCCGCCCGTAGGCCGAGAACTTCCACGGCCCGAAATGCGTGCTGGCGCCGATCTGCAGCTCATTGCGCGGGGTGTTCGGGTTGCCGAAGCCGAGCGACTGGTAGTCGCTCAGCGCGTCGTAGAGATAGAACGGATCATACGAGGTGTAGATGTAACCGGCATTGAGCCGCAGCCAGGTCGGCCCGAAGCCGGCCAGCGCGTCGGCGAAGCGGACGTCGAAATTCTTGTGGTCGAACCGGGTGCGGTAGGTGACGTCGAAGAACCCGGACGGCGCGAAATAGGCCCGCGCGACGATGTCGGAGACATTGCCGCTCAGGCCGACATAGGCCGGAAAGGTGTCGTCGCGATGGACGCGATAGGACTGGCCGACCAGCCCGTCGAACACCGCACCACCAGGGAAATACCAGGCGGTGTGCAGGCCGACATTGGCGCGCACGCCGCCTTCCAGCCGGTCGATGCCGGGGAAGCGGTTCAGCGCGAACAGGTTGGCGTCGGTGAACTCCGGCGCCAGGCTGTCCTCGTTCGGCACCTTGCTGTAGCCGGAGCTGCCGGTGTTCGGTGCGACGATCAGCTGGGCGATCGGCTCGATGACCTGGCTGCCCAGGCTGACGCCGTCGCGCAGCAGCGGCCAGCGCACTTCGAACGCCGCGGTGGGCAATGCGCGGACCGTGTCGGCGCTGCCGACCGTCGCGAAGTTCGGCTGCTGGTTCAGGTCGGACGCGTTGTACGCCTCGCTGTCGGCGTGCAGCGTGACCTTCCAGACCTCTCCGAAGGAGCCGATGCCCGGTCGCTCCCAGTTCAGGCTGAGGCTCGCGCGCTGGTCGTTGGTGCCGATCCGGCGCAGCACGTTGAAGTCGTTGGTGTCCAGCGAAAGCCGGCCGCCCAGACTGTCGGGCGTGCCGAAATAGCTGTACTGGTAGCGCGGCAGGACAACCGGCAGCTTGGCGTCGTCGACGCTCGAATCCAGCCCCTTGTAGAACAGCGTGGAGAGCTTGGCGTACGCGCCCTGGCCGAAGCCCTCCGCGAACACCGTGCTGGCCAGCACGCTGCTGCCGTGATTGGCGATGTGGAAATCGCGCAAATAGTTGGCCGAAGTCGCCTCGTTGATGTCGAAGCCGTAGCGCCAGGTATCGTTGTACACGAAGTTGCCGCGCGCAAAGACGTGGCCCTGGAATGCGCTCTCGTCGTACGCCGCCGAGGTATCGATGCGGATCGCGCCGTTGTTGAACAGCTGGCGGTACAGCACGTCCAGATCTGGCCCGGTCTTGGTGGTCAAGGTGGGTGTGATCGTCGCGTCCGCCGAGTTGGTGATGTTCCAGAAGTACGGCACGGACACGAACTGGCCGAGATGCGAGGAGTTGCCGATCGAGGGCACCAGGAACCCGCTCTCGCGCTTGGCCGACGGGTCAGCGTGCGAGAAATACGGGAAGTAGAACACCGGGATGCCGTACATCTCCAGCACGGCATCCTCGTACTCGATGCGCTTGTGCTCGACATCCTGGACCGCCTTGTACGCACGCAGCTGCCAGAGCGGCGGCCTGTCCGGGTCGCGCGCGCAGAGATTGCAGGTGGAATAGACGGCCCGCGCCAGCTCGTTGATCTTGCCCTCGGTGCGGCGCGCCCCGTTGGCGGCGAGCCTGCCGTTCTCGGCGAGGATCGCGCGCATGCCCTTGAGCACGCCGTCGCGCATGCCCTGATCGAGCTCCGCGTAGTCGGAGAACAGCACCTGCCCGTCCGGCTCGACCAGCACGACATGGCCGGAGGCGGCGACCACGTTGGTGTTGCGGTCGTAGCTGACCTTGTCGGCGCGCAGCACGTGGTCGTTCTGCCAGGCCTCGACGTGCCCGGTCGCGGTGACGATCCCGGCGTCGCGGTCGTACTGTACGCTGTCTGCGGTGAAGGTGACCGGCTCGGTGCGGGAGATCGGCTGGCCGCCGCGCGAGCGGCCGATGCCGGCGAACTGCGCCAGCGCCGGCGGGGCGGCGGCGGCGGCGGCGATGGCGCAGGTCGCGCCGAGCAGCAGCAGGACCGGCCCGCCGCGGCGCATGCTCAGCCGTCTTCCAGATGCAGCAGCAGCGCGACCGCCAGCATCAGGCCCGCGGCCGCGGGGGCCCAGGCGGCGAGCACGGCCGGCAGCGCGCCGGAATCGCCAAACTGCTCGGCGACCTTGGAGACCACGAACAGCGCGAACCCCGCGGCGACTCCGCTGCCGATCATCTGCGCCACCCCGCCCCGCCGCGCCGGGCGCATCGAGAAGCCGGCGGCGACCAGCGCCATGGTGCCGGCCAGCAGCGGCAAGGCCAGCAGCGCCTGGAAGTGCAGCCGGTGGCGGATGGCCGAGAAGCCGGAGTGTTCGAGCAGGGCGATGAAGCCCGGCAGCGCCCAGAAGGAAAGCGTGTCGGGCGAGGCGAAGCTCTCCTGCACCCTGGCGACCGTCAGGTCGGTGGAAAAATCCATGGTCTGCGGCGCGCCGGGCAGGTGGTCGGGCGCGATGCTGCGGGCGTCGTCCAGCACCCAGGCACTGCGCACCAGCCGCGCCCGCCGCGCCTCGATTCGCTCGAGCAGCCGGTCGTCCGGCCCGAGCCGGAACACGCTCACCTCGTCGGCGCTGAGCGTGCCGCGGCGCAGCGACACGTCCCGCGCGTGGATGAT
>JAFAYA010000113.1 GCA_019240635.1 Acidisphaera sp.
GGCGGCGGCGCGGGCGGGGCCGGCGGAACCGGCACCGGCGGCGCCGGCGCGGGGGATGGCGGCGGCGGTGGAGGGGGCGGCGGAGGCGGCGGCGGCTCGGGCAGTTGGTCCTTCGGCGGCTGCGGCGCCGGCTGTTGCGGCGTCGGCTGCGGTGCCGGTGCCGGTGCCGGCACCGTTCCGGTCGTCGGTGACCGCTGGGTGGGCTGCGCCGGCCCTTCGAACTCCATCGAGACCGCCGTCTCTTCGGGCAGGTCCGGCGGCTTCGTCCACGGAATGCTGACGATCAGGGCGAGGCCGATCATCAGATGCAGGCTCGCCGAGACCGCCGCACTGCGGCGCATCTGCGGGGTCAACGTCACCGCCCGGCCCTCCGCAGCCCCCGCTCAGCCCCGGCCCGCCCGGCGCGCGACCCCGGCAGCGGCCGGCTGGCCCGCCGGCATGCGCGGCGCCGTCGCCGCCGGCGCGGCGGCAGGCGGCGACGGCTGCTCGGCCAGCAACGCAACTTTCGTGAAGCCGCCCTGGGTGATCGTGCCCATGACCTGCATCACCAGCCCGTAGTTGATGGCCTTGTCGCCGCGCACGAAGATCCGCCGGTCGGCGTTGTTCTGCGCGATCGCCTGCAGCTTGGCGACCAGGGTCGCGAGGTCCACCTGCTGGTCCTGCAGGTAGATTTCGCCCTGGGCGTTGATCGAGACGGTCAGCGGCTGGCTGTCGCTGTTCAGCTGGTTGGCGTCGGTCTTCGGCAGGTCGACGTTGACCCCGGAGGTCATCAGCGGCGCGGTGACCATGAAGATGATCAGCAGCACCAGCATGACGTCGACCAGCGGCGTCACGTTGATCTCGGAAAGCGGCCGGTAGCGGCCGCGCCGCGTGCGAGCGGACTGGAGCGACGCGGCCATGGCTCAGGCCCGCTCCTCGCAAGGTCTCATCAGGCGCGCTCCTCGCTTTGGCGCGACAGGATCGCCCCGAACTCGGTGCCGAAACCTTCGAGCCGCGCGGCAAAGCGCGCCAGGTCGTTGCTGATCTTGTTGTAGCCGAGCACGGCGGGGATGGCCGCCACCAGGCCGATGGCGGTCGCGAACAGCGCCTCGGCGATGCCGGGAGCGACGACCGACAGGTTGGTGTTGTGCATGGCGGCGATCGCCGAGAAGCTGTGCATGATCCCCCAGACCGTGCCGAACAGGCCGACGAACGGCGCGGTCGAGCCGACCGAGGCGAGGAACACCATCCAGCGCTCCAGCCGGTCCATCTCGCGCGTGACCGTCACGCTCATCGCGCGCTCCACCCGGTCGCGCACGCCGGAGCGGCTGACATCGGCGCCGGCGACCCGCGTGGTGCGCCGCCATTCGCCCATCGCCGCGCCGAACACCGCGGCGATCGGGCTGCGCGGCTTGGCGCCCTCGGCCTCGTACAGCTCGTCCAGGCTGCCGCCGGCCCAGAACCGGTCCTCGAAGGCGTTGGCCTCGCGGTTCGCGCGCCGCAGCGCCGACCATTTCTCGAAGATGATCGCCCAGACCCAGACGCTCGCCGCGAGCAGGCCGAGCATGACGAGCTTGACGACGATGTCGGCCTCCAGGAACAGGCCGAGGACCGAGAGGTCGCCGCCCCCCGCGGTGCCCAGATTCGCCGCATCCACTGCCCTGTCCACGCTCTACTCCTTCGACCTCGTGGTTCCCTCGGCCGCCGCGAGTGCGGCCAGCGCCTCATGCCAGCGCGCCGGCATGCGCGCCGGCCCGTTGCCGTCCACGCGCACGCAGGCGAGACTCACCTCCGCCCTGGCGAGCACCTCGTCCTGCGCCACGCCCTGAACAACGTGGGCGCCCTGAAGAACGTGGGGGCGCTGAAAAACCTGGCGCAGGCCGAGCGACGCGGCCCCCAGCGTCGTCGGTTGGGTGACCACCACCAGCGCATCGTCGATGCGGGCGGGACGCACATAGTCCACTTTGACGCGCCGCACCACGAAGATCAGGCCGTGCTGCTCCACCAATTCCGCATGCGGAACCCCGAGGTCGCGCAGGGCCTCGGTGCGCGCCCGCTCGGCGAAACGCAGGTAGCTGGCGTGATAGACGATGCCGCCGGCATCCGTGTCCTCGTAATAGACCCGGATGAGGTAGCGATGCCGGCCTTCCGCCAGCATGGATGCCAGGCTACGGCTCATCCATGGTCCTGCGAATCGCCGGCCAGCAGATCGAGCTGGGCCGGCAGCGTCGCCGGGGGTTTCAGGCCGAGGTGGCGCCAGCCGCTCTCGCCGAGCATGCGGCCGCGGCTGGTGCGCAGCACGAGGCCCTCCTGGATCAGGTAGGGCTCGATCACGTCTTCGAGGGTGTCGCGCGCCTCGGCCAGGGCTGCCGCCAGGGTTTCCACCCCGACCGGCCCGCCGCCGTGGTGCTCGGCGATGCGCAGCAGGTAGCGGCGGTCCATCGCGTCGAGGCCGAGCCGGTCCACTTCGAGCCGGTGCAGCGCGGCATCGGCAATCGCGCGATCGACCCGGCGGGCGCCCTGCACGTGCGCGAAATCGCGGACCCGGCGCAGCAGCCTTCCGGCCACGCGCGGGGTGCCGCGCGAGCGGCGGGCGATTTCGGCGCCACCGTCCGCCGTCAGTTCAAAACCAAGTTTTTGCGCGCCGATGCTGACGATCAGCTCGAGCTCGTCGGCGGTGTAGAACACGAGCCGGAGCGGAATGCCGAAGCGGTCGCGCAACGGCGTCGCCAGCAGGCCGGCGCGGGTCGTCGCGCCGACCAGCGTGAACGGCGAAAGATCGATACGCACGCTGCGCGCCGCCGGCCCCTCGCCGATGATCAGGTCGAGCTGGAAATCCTCCATCGCGGGATAGAGGATTTCTTCGATGGTCGGCTGCAGCCGATGGATCTCGTCGATGAACAGCACGTCGCGCGGCTGCAGGTTGGTGAGGATGGCGGCGAGGTCGCCGGCGCGCTGGATCACCGGGCCGGAGGTGGCGCGGAACCCCACCCCAAGCTCGCGGGCGACGATTTGCGCCAGCGTGGTCTTGCCGAGGCCGGGCGGCCCGTGCAGCAGCACGTGGTCGAGCGCCTCGCCGCGGGCCCGCGCCGCGTGGATGAAGACGCGGAGATTCTCGCGGCTCGCCTTCTGGCCGATGAACTCGTCCAGCGTCCGCGGGCGCAGGCTGGCTTCCGCCGCGTCCTCCGGCGTCACGGCCGGCGCGACGGCCCGCTCGCTCACCGGCCGAGCTCCTTCAGGCTCTCACGGATCACCGCGTCCAGCTTCGCACCCTGCGCCAGCCGCTCCATCGCGCGGGCGACGGCGGAAGAGATTTCCGGCCGGCGGTAGCCGAGGTTCATTAGCGCGGAGAGTGCGTCGGCCGCGACGCCGCCCGGCTGGGGCGTGGGCAGCGCGGGTCCGCTGGGCATGCCGCCGATGCGGTCGCGCAACTCGGTCAGCAGCCGCACGGCGAGGCGCTGGCCGACCCCCGACGCACGGGTCAGGCTGGCGCGGTCGGCGGTGACGACGGCCGAGGCCAGGTCGTCAGGCGCCAGCACCGAAAGAATGTTCAGCGCGACTTTTGCGCCCACCCCCTGCACCGTCGTCAGCAGGCGGAACCACTCGCGCTCGGCGGTGTCGGCAAAGCCGTAGAGCATGATCGCGTCCTCGCGCAGCTGCGTCTCCACGAGCAGCCTGGCGAGCGCGGGGGCGGGCGGCAGCAGGCCGAGGGTGCGGGTCGAGGCGTGCACGAGATAGCCGACGCCGCCGACCTCGACCACGCAGCGATCGGCCTCCAGCGTGTCGACGCGGCCTGTCAAGCTGGCGATCACGCCATCCGGGTCCCGGCGTCCCAACGCCGCCGGCTGGCGCGATGATGGGCATGACAGATGGCGACGGCCAGCGCGTCGGCGGCATCGGCGCGGCGCAGCGTCGCGCCCGGCAGCAGCCGGCGCACCATGACCTGCACCTGCTGCTTGGCAGCCCCGCCGGTGCCGACCACCGCCTGCTTCACCGCGAGCGCCGCGTATTCGCAGACCGGGATGCCGGCGAGCGCCGGGGCGAGCAGCGCGACGCCGCGGGCGTAGCCGAGTTTCAAGGTCGCGCTGCCGTTGCGGTTCACATACGTCTCCTCGATGGCCGCCTCGCCCGGTCGGTGTTGTTCCAGCAGCACGGTCAGCGCGTCGTGCAATGCCTTCAGCCGCTCCGGGACCGAGGTGGCGCCGTCGGTCGCGATGACGCCGTCGGCGACGTGGCGCAAAAGATTGTCGCGCGCCTCGATCACGCCCCAGCCGGTGAAGCGCAGGCCAGGATCGACGCCGAGAATCCTGACCATCCCAGGCCCTCAGGCAGAAAGCTTCTGCATCACCGCATCGGGGATGTCGAAATTGCCGTAGACGTTCTGCACGTCCTCGTTGTCGTCCAGTAGGTCCAACAATTTCAGCACGCTCGCCGCCTTCTCCTCGTCCAACGTGACGAGCGTGGTCGGGCGCCATTCCAGCTTTGCCGATTCGGCCGGGCCGAGGCGGCTTTCCAGCGCGTCGCGGACCGCGAAAAAATCCTCCACTGAGGTGGTGACCTCGTGGCCGGTCGCATCGCTCTCGACGTTTTCGGCGCCGGCTTCGATCGCCGCCTCCAGCATGTCGTCGGCCGAGCCGACAGTTGCGGGATAGCGCAGCACCCCGAGTCGATTGAACAGGAAGGCGACGGAGTTGCTCTCGCCGAGCGCGCCGCCGTGCCGGCTGAACGCGGTGCGCAGGTCGGAGGCGGTGCGGTTGCGATTGTCGGTCAGCGCCTCGACGATGATGGCGACGCCGGCCGGGCCGTAGCCCTCGTAGCGGACTTCGGAGAAATCCTCGCCGCCTCCAGTGCCCGTCGCCTTCTTGATGGCGCGATCGATGGTGTCGCGGGGCATGTTGACCTCGCGCGCGGCGAGGATCGCGGCGCGCAGGCGGGGATTGCCGGCGGGGTCGGGCAGGCCCAGGCGGGCCGCGACGGTGATCTCGCGGATCACTTTTCCGAACTGCTTGGCCTTCCTTGCGTCCTGCGCGCCCTTGCGGTGCATGACGTTCTTGACGTGGGAGTGCCCGGCCATGTCAGCGATCGCGTTCAGTGGATGCGCAAAGTAGCAGCCGAACCCGGCTCGGCCATGTGAAGCTGCCGGTCAATCCGGCATCGTCGAGGACAGGCGGCCGCCAACCCGCAGCAGGTCGATCCGCCGAGCCAGGCCGGTCGCATCGTCGGTCTCGACGAGCGTGCCGCAGAGCGTCGCCTCGCCGGCGGCGGGCTGCAGCCGGTCGCCGGGGATTTTTCGCCAAAAGCGGATCGAAGCGGCGTCCTTCTGGTTGCCGATCACGCTGTCGTAGTCGCCGCACATGCCGGCGTCGGTCTGATAGGCGGTGCCACCGGGAAGAATCTGCTGGTCGCAGGTCGGGCAGTGCGTGTGCGTGCCGATCACGGCGGACACTTTGCCGTCGAATGAATGGGCAAACGCCATTTTTTCGCTGGTCGCCTCGGCGTGGAAATCGATCAAGATCGCCTGCACCGTGCCGCCCAGCCGGTGCTTTGCGAGGACCTCCGCGGTGCCGCGGAACGGGCAGTCGATCGCGTCGAGAAACAGCCGTCCCATCGCGTTCATCACGAGCGCGCGGCGTCCGCCCGGCACCTCCACGACGATGGCCCCGGCGCCTGGCGTTCCCGGCGGGAAATTCAGCGGCCGCAACAGCCGGGGCTGCTCGGCGATGTAGGGGATCAACTCTTTCCGGTCCCAGGCGTGGTTGCCGAGCGTGATGACGTCGGCGCCGGCGCGAAAAATCGCGTCCGCCATCTCCGGCGCGCAGCCGAAGCCGTGCGACGCGTTCTCGGCGTTCACCACCGCGAGGTCGATGCGCAGCCTTTCCCGCAACCCCGGCAGCGCGGCGCCGACCGCCTCGCGGCCGGTGCGGCCGACCACGTCGCCGAGGAAAAGAATGCGCATCCGTCACGGGCCCTTGCAGTCGATCACCCCGTGCTCGGTCGCGACGGCGGCGAGCGGCACGTCGTATTCGCTGGCCGGCACCTCGTCCAGTTCCAGCGCGGCGTAGGCGCAGCCGATCGCCTCGGCGCCCGGCAGCGACGCCAGGGTGCGGTCGTAGTAGCCGGCGCCGTAGCCGAGCCGGTGGCCGCGCCGGTCGAACGCCAGCAGCGGCACCAGCAGCCAGTCCGGGTGCATCTCCTCGCCGTCCGGGCGCATGGTGCCGAACGCCTCGCCGATCATCGGCCGCTCCGGCCACCAGCGCCGGAATTTTAGCGGCAGCCCCCGCTTCGGCGTGACCGGCAGCACGACGGGGTGGCCGGCCTTGTGCAGGGCAGCGAGCAGCGGCCGGATGTCGATCTCCCGTTGCATCGGCCAGAACCCCGCGACGACCGCGCCGCCTGGCGGCGGCCGTTCGGCGAGCACGTGGCGGGCAAGCAGCGCCCCGAGCGCCGGATCGCAACCGGCGCGGACGGCCATCGCGCGGGTGCGCGCCGCCTGCTTCCGGGCGAACAGGTCGGCAGAAAAGTGCGGAGCCGCCATGGCCGTTGGCGTCTCATCCTCCCAAGGCCTGCGTTTGCAGGTGGGCGCCAGGTACCGTGACCAGGGCCACGACAGAGCCAGCTCCCTGGGATTGCTTACTGGCCCCGGGGATAAAGTGCCGGACGCACCGGGCAGCCCCGCAACCGCAATCTACGGATGTTCCATCGTCGATGCAATCGCCTCCGCGCGATCAGCGAGTCGGCCGAGCGTGCGCGCGAGGTCGCGATCCGGCTTGACCGGACGCGCCGAGCGCGACTGCGTCTCGGATGACTGCAGTTCGGAGTGCGCCACCCGCATGTCGTACAGTTCGTCGGCCATCAGCAGGGCGGCGAGGGCGAGCATGCGCGCCTCGCCGCCGCTCTGGCCGCCGAGGGCTTTTATGCTGTCGATGCGGCTTTCGACCTGCTCGGCCATCGCCTGCAGATGGCCCTCCTGCCCGTCCTCGCAGCCGACCGTGTAGGCGTAGCCGTTGATGCGCACGGTCACCTGGGCCATGCCGCCCTCCTCCTCTCCGCCTGCGATTCCGGGAAATGCCCGCTCATCGGGCCAGCGCCGCACGCAACTCGGCGATCACCCCGTCGAGCCGGGCGGCGATCTCGGCCACGCGCTGGCGCATCGCGTCCAGCTCCGCCGGCTCCTGCGTGTCCGCGGCCGGCGGCTCGCGCCCGGCCAGATCGGCGATCCGGTCCAGCGCCATCGCCAGCCGCTGTGCCGCGACAGCCGGATCGTCGGACTCGGCCATCGCTCCCTCGCCGGTTCTCAGGACACTTGAGTTCAAAGCGCGCAGCCGCTTGAACGTCAAGCATGATTCACTATCCGGCCGTCACCGTCCATGGCCTGGCGCAGGCTGTGGCGGCGCTGGCACAGGGCCGCCCGGTGGCCCTGCTCTCGGGGCGCGGCGCGGCGCTGTACGCGGGCTGCGCCTGGTGGCGCGAGCTCATTGGGGCCGCCCGCGCGGTGCATCCGGACGTGCCGGCGATCGACATACTGGACTGCGCGGACGCCCCGGGGCGCGCCATGGAGGCGCTGCGCACCGGCCAGCGTCTGCTGGTGCTCGACCCCGCCTGCCCCGCCTTCGCCGCGGTCACGGGCGCGGCCGCTTGCCTCGGCGCGACGCTGCTCGCCGCCCGGCCGCCCGCCCTCGACCTCGCGCAGCGCGGCGCCGAGCGGCGGCTGGCCGCCTGGCTCGCCGCGACACCGGGCGCTTCGTGACAGCGATCCAAGGCTGCGCTACCACCGCCTGACCGACCGGCAGGAGAGCGACATGCGCGTCACCCAGCGAGTGAAGCGGATCCTCGACAACTACGAGAGCGACAATCCGGGGACGAAGTCGAACCTCGCCCGCATCCTGATGGAGGGCAAGCTCGGCGGCACCGGCAAGCTGGTGATCCTGCCGGTCGACCAGGGGTTCGAGCACGGTCCGGCGCGCAGCTTTGCGCCGAACCCGCCGGCCTATGATCCGCAGTACCATTTCGCGCTGGCCATCGAGGCGGGGCTGAGCGCCTACGCCGCCCCGCTCGGCATGATCGAAATGGGGGCCGCGAGCTTCGCCGGCGCCATCCCGACCATCCTGAAGCTGAACAGCAGCAACAGCCTGGCGACCAGCAAGGACCAGGCGGTCACCGGCTCGGTGCGCGACGCGCTGCGGCTCGGCTGCGCCGCCATCGGCTTCACCATCTACCCCGGCAGCGAATACGCCTTCCCGCAGATGGAGGAGCTGCGCGGGCTCGCGGAGGAGGCGAAGGCCTCGGGGCTCGCCGTGGTCGTCTGGAGCTACCCGCGCGGCCCCAACCTCGACAAAGATGGGGAGACGGCGATCGACATCTGCGCCTATGCGGCGCACATGGCGGCCCTGCTCGGGGCGCACATCATCAAGGTGAAGCCGCCGACCGCGCATCTGAGCCTGGAGGCGGCGAAGAAGGTGTACGAGAAGCAGCAGATCGACATCTCCACGATGGCCAAGCGGGTCGAGCACGTCGTGCAGTGCTGCTTCGGCGGCAAGCGGCTGGTGGTGTTCTCGGGTGGCGAGAACACCGGCACCGAGCAGCTTCTGGAGACGGTGCGCGGCGTGCGCGACGGCGGCGCCAACGGCAGCATCATCGGCCGCAACACGTTCCAGCGGCCGAAGGAGGAGGCGCTCGCCCTGCTGTCGAAGATCATCGAGATCTATCAGGGCAGGGCCTGATCGCGCCCGCACCGGGCGCCCGCTGCCGGCTTTACCTCGTCACGCCTGCGGCACTGGATCCGCCCGCCTTCGCCGACCTGCTGGCCGAGGCACTCGATGCCGGCGACGTCGCGGCAGTGCAGCTTCGCCTCAAGGGTGCGGACGACGACGCGGTGCGCCACGCCGTCGATGTCCTCCGTCCGGTCGTGCAGTCGCGCGGGGTCGCGTTCCTGCTGAACGACCGGCCGGACCTGGCGGCGCGGACCGGCTGCGACGGTGCGCATGTCGGCCAGACCGACACCGACGCGCGACAGGCACGACGTCTGCTTGGCCCGGAGCGAACGCTCGGCGTCACCTGCCACGCCAGCCGCGACCTGGCGATGCGGGCGGGCGAGGACGGGGCCGACTACGTGGCGTTCGGCGCGTTCTTCCCGTCGGCAACGAAGGACGCGTCGGCCCGCGCCGATCCGGACGTCCTGTCCTGGTGGTCGGAGTTGATGGAGCTCCCCTGCGTGGCAATCGGCGGCATCACCGCGGAAAACTGTGGGCCGCTGGTGCGTGCAGGCGCCGATTTCCTGGCCGTGGTCGGCGCGGTCTGGGGGAGCGGCGAAGGGCCGGGCGAAGCGGTGCGGCGGCTGAACGCGGCGATCCACGCTGCATGAGAGAAGGCCAGGGGCCCTCCCCACGGGCGTCCACCGGCTACGCCGGTGGAACCTCTTGCCCGCTCCGCCCCTGGGATTAGCGCGTCCCTGACGAACCGCCGCTGTTCCGAGTGCCGCTCACCGGATTGTAGGCGCCGCCATTGCTCGGCGTGACGCTGCCGTTGGGGCCGGGCGGTGCGACGGCCGCAGAGGGCGCCGCCGGCACGGCGTAGGGAGGGGGATTGGGCCCATTCGGGTCGCTGGCGCAGGCGGCCAGGGCGACGGTTGCGGCGATCGCCGGGAAGAGGCTGAACTTCATGGTGTTCTCCTGGAAAGTGGTTTGCAGCGGCCGACTACCAGCCGCCGGACTGCTGGCTGCCCCCGCCGACGCCGATGACGGGGTTTATCGTGCCGCCCGGTCCGGCGCGCTCGGGGTCATCCTGAAGAGGCGCGTGCAGCGAACCCGGGGGATAGAACGATTGGGCCTGCTGGCGCGGCACCGTCGAGGCCGGCCCCGCACACCCCGCCAGGACGATTGCTGCCAGGAACGCGATCAACCTGCGCCCGTACATGATCGTTTCGGCTCCGCTGCTGTCCTGGGCCGAACGCGCGTTGCCGCGCAGGGTTCGGTCACGCTTGCGGCAGGAACTGGACCTGCTCGATGCGGTCCGCCCCGCCGGCGATCATCGCGAGCCGGTCAAAACCCAGTGCGATGCCCGCGGCCGGCGGCATGCCGAGCGCCAGCGCGGCCAGGAAATCCTCGTCGAGCGGCCAATCCTGCCCGTGCAGGGCGTGGCGGCGCGCCCGATCGGCGACGAAGCGCGCGCGCTGCTCCGCGGGGTCGGTCAGTTCGACGAAGGCGTTGGCGAGTTCGAGGCCGCAGACGAACAGCTCGAACCGCTCGGCGACGCGCGGGTCGGCTGGGTCGCGGCGCGCCAGCCCGGCCTGGGAGGCCGGCCAGTGCGTGAGAAAGGTCGGCCGGGCGCGGCCAAGCTGCGGCTCCACGCGATCGAGCAGCAGGCGGAAGAACAAATCCTCCCAGGTCTCGCCGGGGCGCAGTGCCACGCCGGCTTCGGCGGCCAGGGCAGCGGCGTCGCCTTCGCTCGCCAGCACGCCTACGCCGGCGTGACGCGCAAACGCCTCGGCGACGGTGAGGCGCTCGAAGGCGGCGAGCGACGTGCGCACGCCGCGGCAGCACGGGTCGGGCGGCAGGACGGCGCGCAGCAGCGCCTCGGTCTCGTCCATCAGCGAGGTGAGATCGGCACCCGGCCGATACCATTCCAGCATCGTGAATTCGTGTGCGTGGGTCGCACTTCCTTCGGCGTTGCGCCAAACCCGGGCGAGCTGAAAGATTTTTCCGGCGCCGCCGACCAGCAGCCGCTTCATCGAAAATTCCGGGCTGGTGTGCAGCCAGAGTTTCTCCCGCGCGCCGTCGGTATGCTCGCGGACCGTCGCAAAGGCGCGCAGATGGACCTCCTCCCCCGGCGCCGGCACGGCGTAGGGCGTCTCGACCTCGAGATATCCGCGCGCGTCGAAGAAGGCGCGCACCGCCTGCGCGAGGCGCGCGCGCCGGCGCAGCAAGGGCAGGCGGGCGGCGAAGCTTTCGGGATGCCAGGGGAGGTACCGAGATGGTTGCGGCATGCAGCGGCGATCGCTAGATCGGCGGACCATGCCGGATGCCGCCATCCCTGACCAGCGCCGCAGCTTGCGCGACGCCGACGCGCTGGTCGCCGCAGGTCTCGTCGCGGCCGAACAACGCGACGCCGTCGCCGCCGTGGCGCGGCGCTACGCCGTGGCGATCCCGCCGGCGATGCAGGCGCTGATCGGCGCGCCGGACGATCCGATCGGCCGGCAGTTCATTCCCCAGCCGGACGAACTCGTCACCGCGCCGCACGAGAGCGCCGATCCGATCGGCGATGCGGCGCTCTCGCCGGTCAAGGGCATCGTGCACCGTTATCCCGACCGGGCGCTGCTGAAGCCGATCCTGGTCTGCCCGGTCTATTGCCGCTTCTGCTTCCGCCGCGAGCAGGTCGGACCCGACGGCGGGCTGCTCAGCGACGCGGAGCTGCGCGCCGCCTATGCGTGGCTCGCCGCGCGGCCGGCGATCCGCGAGGTGATCCTGACCGGCGGCGACCCGCTGATGCTGTCGCCGCGGAGACTTGGCGCGATCGTCGCCGCACTCTCGGCGATCCCGCACGTCGACATCCTGCGCATCCATACGCGCGTGCCGGTCGCCGATCCGGCGCGCGTGACCGAGGCGGCAGCCGGCGCCCTGTCCACGGACAGGTCGCTGTTCATGGTCCTGCACGCCAACCACGCGACGGAATTCACCGGGACGGCGCGGATCGCGCTGCGGCGCGTGCAGGCGCAGGGCGTTCCGGTGCTCGGCCAGTCCGTCCTACTGCGGGGGGTGAACGATTCCGTCGAGGCGCTGGAAGCGCTGTTCCGGGCGATGCTGGCGGCGCGCGTAAAACCCTATTACCTGCACCAGCTCGATGCCGCGCCGGGTACGGCACATTTCCATGTCCCCGTCGCAACCGGCCGCACGCTGCTGGAAGGGTTGCGCGGCCGGGTGACCGGGCTGGCCTGGCCGACCTATGTGCTGGACATTCCGGGCGGTGCAGGAAAAGTGCCGGTCGGCCCCGACTATCTCGATGCCGACGACCATGTGCGCGATCCGGCGGGCGCCCGCCATCTGCTTGCCCGCCCTGCTGCTTCCGTCTAGAAGCCCGGCTTCCCTTTCTCTCCCGCGAGTTCCGCAATGAAGCAGCAGGCAAACCAGATTCGTGCCGGCCAGGTGATCGAGCACGAAGGCCGCCGCTGGAGCGTGCTGAAGCAGCAGATCATCACCCCCGGCAAGGGCGGCGCCTTCATCCAGGTCGAGATGCGCGACCTGAAAAGCGGCAACAAGACGAACGAGCGCTGGCGCACCGCCGACACCGTCGAGCGGCTGATGACCGAGGAGAAGGAGTACACCTACTCCTACAGCGACGGCAGCAACCTCGTGCTGATGGACCCGGACTCCTTCGAGCAGGCGATGGTGCCGGCCGCCCTGCTCGGCGAGGCCGCGCCGTTCCTGCAGGACAACATGCGCGTCGTGGTGGACCTGGTGGAGGGCGAGCCGGTCGGCATCCACCTGCCGCCGACCGCCACGCTGGAGGTCGTCGAGGCCGATCCGGTGGTGCGCGGCCAGACCGCCGCCTCCAGCTACAAGCCCGCCCGGCTGTCCAACGGCGTCAAGACAATGGTGCCGCCGTTCGTCGAGACGGGGGAGAAGATCGTCGTGCGCATCGAGGACGCCACCTACGTCGAGCGGGCCAAGGGCTGACCGGCCCGAGGGCCGGCAGTCGCTCGGCCGCGTCGCATGGCGCTGCGCCTCTCGCCGCATATCACCGTCATGGCCAACGCCGCCCAGAAGGCGGCGAAGCGGCTGCTGCGCGACTTCAACGAGATCGAGCAGCTGCAGGTCAGCGTGAAGGGCCCGTCGGACTTCGTGTCGCAGGCGGACCTGCGCGCCGAGGCGATCTTGCGCCAGGAGCTGGAAAAGGCGCGGCCGGGCTACGCCTTCCTGATGGAGGAGAGCGGCGGACACGGGTCGGAGAACTGGAGCTGGCGCTGGGTGGTCGATCCGCTCGACGGCACGACGAATTTCCTGCACGGCATGCCGCACTGGGCGATCAGCATCGGGCTCGAGCGGCGGCTGGCCGACGGCGGCTCGGAACTCGCGGCCGGGCTGATCTACGCGCCGGCGGCCGACGAAATGTTCTGGGCCGAGAAGGGCGGCGGCGCGTTCGTCAACGAGCACCGGCTGCGCGTCTCGGCCCGGCGCGAGCTCAAGGACGCGGTGTTCGCGACCGGCATTCCCTTCGCGGCCGTCTCGGCACCCCGGCGGCTCGCCTTCGCCCGGACGCTCGGGACATTGATGCCGCTGGTCGCTGGGATCCGCCGGTTCGGCGCCGCGGCGCTCGACCTCGCGTGGGTGGCGGCCGGCCGCTACGACGGCTACTGGGAGCTTGGCCTGAAACCGTGGGACATGACCGCGGGCCTGCTGCTGGTGCGCGAGGCCGGCGGCTACGCGACCGATCCGGCGGGCGGCGAGCCGCGCAGCAGCGGCGACGTGGTGGCGGCGAACCCGCATCTGCATCCTCGGCTCTGCGAGGCCGTCGCGGACGGCGTCGCGGCGGCGGGCAGCCGGCCGCGCGCCGCCCGACCGGCCTGAGCCGCCGGCGTGGCCGAATTGAGCGCGGTGCCACCCTCGTTTAGGGTCTCGCCCCGCATGCGCAGGTCTTTGCTTTTCGCGATTCTCCTGCTGGCCCGGCCCGCCTGGGGGCAGGTGTCGATCAATCCGCACGCCCTCGACCAGCTCGGCACCGGCGCGCCGCAGGAGCCCGAGGCGCCGGCGCCGCGCGCGCCGCAGCGCCATGCGCCGCCGCGCGGGCACCCGCCGCCGCACCATCCGGCCGCGGCGGCCCGCCGGGAGAGCGCCACCGTTACCCCGGCGCGCCCGCCGACGGCGGCAGCGCCGGTCGTGCCGCAGGCCCCACCGACGACGCCGGTGCTGACCCCCGGGGTGCCGCAGGCGCCGCCGCATCCCAATCCGCTGCCGCCGCTGCCCAGCGTCGCCGCCGATGCGCCGGGCGTCGCGGCCAAGATCGAGGGCGGGCTGCGCGTCACCTTCGGCCCTGGCCGTGCCGACCTCAATCCCGACACCGAGGCGGCGCTGCGCGTGGTCGGCCATACCGCGGTCGGCAATCCGGACGTCGTCTTCAACGTCGCCGCCTACGCGCCGGGCAAGCCGGACGATCCCTCCACGCCGCGCCGTCTGTCGCTGTCGCGCGCGCTGGCGGCGCGCAGCGTGCTGGTCAACGAGGGCATCCCCTCGATGCGCATCTACGTGCGCGCGCTCGGCGCCAACGGCATCGGCGACGCGCCGCCCGACCGGGTGGACGTGACGATCGCCGCCAGCGGAGCGTCCGCCGCCAGCGGAGCGTCGGCGACGCCGGTCGCCACCTCCAAGCCGCCATGACACGGCCGACCGTCTACCTCGTCCGCATGCTGGTCTTCCTCGCCGCGGTCGTCGCCGTCGCGGTGGTGCTGTCGCACACGCTGCTGCTGGCGTTCGCGAACAATCCCGTGCTGAACAGCCTGATCCTGCTGGTGCTGCTGCTCGGCGTGCTGTGGAACCTGCGCCAGGTGCTGCGGCTGACGCCGGAGGTGACGTGGCTCGAGACGTTTCAGCGCGCGCGCAGCCGGCTCGCGGCGACCCCGCCCCCGCGCCTGCTGGCGCCGATGGCCAACATGCTGGCGAGCCGGGCCGGCAAGACGCGCGACGGGCAGGACCGCTTCACGCTCTCCGCCCCGGCGATGCGCAGCCTGCTCGACGGCATCGCCAGCCGGCTGGACGAGAGCCGCGAGCTGTCGCGCTACATGACCGGGCTGCTGATCTTCCTCGGCCTGCTCGGCACGTTCTGGGGCCTGCTGCTGACGGTCGGCGCGGTCGGCGACGTGATCTCCGGCATGTCCGTGGGCTCGGGCGACATCAACGCGCTGTTCGAGCAGCTGAAGGCGGGGCTGGCCAAGCCGCTGCACGGCATGGGCACGGCGTTCTCCACCTCGATGCTCGGCCTCTCCGGCGCGCTCGTGCTCGGCTTTCTCGACCTCACGGCCGGCCAGGCGCAGAACCGCTTCTTCAACGAGCTCGAGGAGTGGCTCGCCGGCATCACCCGGCTCTCCTCCGGCGTGCTCGGCGCGGAGGGGGAGGCACCGATCCCGGTCTACGTGCAGGCGCTGCTCGAGCAGACCGCGGAGAACATGGAGAACCTCCAGCACATCCTGGCGCGCGGCGAGGAAGGCCGGTCGCAGGCGAACGCGGCGGTGCTGGCGCTTACCGAGCGCATCGGCACGCTCTCCGACACGATGCGCGCAAGCCAGCAGCTGCTGCTGCGCGTGGCCGAGGCGCAGGCGTCCCTCGCACCGGCGTTGCAGCGCTTCGGCGAGCGCGGCGGGGACGAGGCGGCGCGCGGGCACCTGCGCAACATCGAGCTCTACATGCAGCGGCTGATCGCCGAGACCGAGCAGGGACGCGTCCAGAGCACGGCCGAGCTGCGCAACGACATCCGCATCCTCACCAGGACGATCGCCGCCCTGGCTGAAGAGCAGCCGAGGTAGCCCATGGCGATCACCCTGCGCCGTCGCGGCGACAACGGCCTGAGCGCCTGGCCCGGCTACGTGGACGCGCTGTCGACGCTGCTGATGGTCATCATCTTCGTCCTGCTGGTGTTCGTGCTGGCGCAGGCGTTCCTGTCGGTTGCGCTCTCCGGGCGCGACCAGGCGCTGGATCGGATCAAGCGGCAGATGGCGGAGCTGACCGACATGCTCTCGCTCGAGCGCAGCCGTTCTGCCGAGCTGCAGCTCTCGGTCGCCCAGCTCAACCGCGACCTGAACGCCGCGACCCGCTCGCGCGACGCGCTGAACGCGCAGCTCGCGCAGCTGAAGGACGCGGCCGACAAGGCGATCACCGACCGCGACGCGCTGCGGGCCGCGCGCGACAAGCTGGCCGCCCAGCTCTCGGATGCGCAGCTGCAGGCGGCATCGGCGGCGGCACGGAGCGTGCAGCTGCAGACCCAGCTCGCCGACGCCGCCGGCCGCACCGACGCCGCGGGACAGCAGAGTGCCGCCGTCGCCGCGCAGCTCGCGGACGCGCAGCGCCAGCTTGCCGATGCGCAGGCGCAGCTCAAGGCGATGCGCGAGCAGATGGCGGCGCTCGACAAGACCGTGCAGGTGGACAAGGCGACCATCGAGACACGGCTGTCCGAGCTCGCCAGGCTCGCCGAGCAGGTGCAGGCGCTGACCGCGTTGCGCGACCAGCTCGAGAAGCAGACCGAGGACGCGGCGGCGCGCGCCACCACCGAGCAGCAGCGCCGGGAAGCGGTCGAGGCGCAGCTCGCCGACGAGAAGAAGCTGTCGGACAGCGCGCAGGCGCAGATCGTGCTGCTCAATCAGCAGATGGAGCAGCTGCGCGAGCAGCTGAGGCAGGTGGCTGCGGCGCTCGACGTCTCCGAGAAGGCCGGGCGTGACAAGGACGTGCAGATCGCCAATCTCGGCCAGCGGCTGAACACCGCACTCGCCGCGAAGGTCGAGGAGCTGCAGCAATACCGCAGCGAGTTCTTCGGCCGGCTGCGCGAGGTGCTGGCCGGGCGGCCGGGCATCCAGATCGTCGGCGACCGCTTCGTGTTCCAGAGCGAGGTGCTGTTTCCGGCCGGCGCCGCCGAGCTGACGACCGCCGGCCAGGACGAAGTGCGGGCGCTGGCGACCACGCTGCTGCAGATCGACAAGGAAATCCCGTCCGACCTGCCCTGGATCCTGCGCGTCGATGGCCACGCCGACCGGCAGCCGGTCACCGGCGGAGTGTTCGCGTCCAACTGGGAGCTTTCGGCCGAGCGCGCGATCAACGTGGTGAAGCTGCTGATCACCGAGGGCGTGCCGGCAAACCACCTCGCGGCCACCGCCTTCGCCGACAACCAGCCGCTGGCGATCGGCGACACGCCGGAGGACTACGCGCGCAACCGGCGCATCGAGTTGCGCCTCACCGACCGCTGAGCGGATTTACCGGCTTTTCATCGCGGCGTCATCTCCCGGCGATCGTGCGACCGGCACCCTGCCATGGCTTTGCAAGCAGCCGGGGGAATGCCATGCAACTCTGCAAGCTCGCTGCGATGGCGGTGGTCGTCATTGCCGGCGCCTACGCCGTGCAGCACGTGACGGCGGTGCTGACGATCCTGTTCGCAGGGGGCGCGGCGCCCGCGACCCTGGTTTCGGCGCAGGCGCCGTGGAGCATCGCCGCGCGGCTCCTATAACGCGGAGCCGCCGGGCTTGGGCTGCTCCTCGGTCTGGTCGAGCGGATAGAAACTCTCCCAGCCGCCGCCCAGCGCCTTGTAGAGCGCCACCAGATCGGTCGAGACCGCGGTGGTGCTGTCGGTTAGCTGCTGCTGGCTCGCGAGCAGGCTGCGCTCGGCGTCGAGCACGTCCAGGAAGTTGGCGATCCCCTGGGTGTAGCGCTGGCGTGCAAGGTCGAGCGCGCGGCGGTTGGCGGCGACCGCCTGGTCGAGCTGGGCGCGCCGGCGCTGCTCGTCGGCATAGGCACTGAGCGCGTTGTCCACGTCGTGCAGCGCCTGCAGAACCGTGCGCTGGTAGTTGAGCGCCGCCTCCTGCTGCTGCTCGCGGCGCAGCTCAAGCGTGGCCTTGAGCCGGCCGCCCTCGAAGATCGGCAGCGTGACGGACGGACCGAAGCCGTATTGCCGAGCCCCCCAGTTGCCGAGATTCTTCGCGAGCAGCGCCTGGATGCCGATGCTGCCCGAGAGGGTGACGCGCGGGAAGAAGTCGGCGAC
>JAFAYA010000076.1 GCA_019240635.1 Acidisphaera sp.
GGCGCCTCCGGTGGCGGGACATCCGTTGAAGCTCGGGGATCACGCCTATGACTATGCCGCCGATCCCGAGACCGACCCGCGCCTCGCCTCGCCCGCCGACCTGGCGCGGCTGGCGGCGCTGCTGCGGCCGCATTTCCGCGACTTCGATCGCTACCGGCTGGCCGAGGCGCGGGTGTGCTTCTACGACAACGAGACGGAGGAGAACTTCGTCATCGAGACGCTGGGGCCGGCCTGCTGGGTGATGAGCGGCTTTTCCGGGCATGGCTTCAAGTTCGGGCCCTGCCTCGGGCTGGCGCTGGCGGCGGCCGTGGAAGACCCGGTCGTCGCAAAAGCGCTGCCGGCGTGGGCGGCAGGAAGACAAGGCGAGGGGCTCTGCCCCCACACGCTGGAGGAGGGGACCCCGCCAAAGGCGTAGCCTTTGGAATCCGTTATCTAAGTAAGTGGGGCCTGGGGCCGACGGGCCCAGCGGGTCCCTCCTTCAGCGGTTGGGGCGGAGCCCTGGCCTTACTTTTTCCTCCCCCTTGACTACACTGGGCCCCGACTCGGCAGGAACCAGGACGATGAAATTCAAGGCCGACCGCGCCACGCTGCTGAAGGCGCTGGCCCACGTCCAGAGCGTGGTCGAAAAGCGCAACACCATTCCCATCCTGGCCAACGTCATGCTCGCCGTGCGCGATGGCCGCCTGACGCTCACCGCCACCGACATGGAGCTCGCCATCGTCGAGGACGTCGCCGCCAGCGTCGCGCGCAACGGCGCCGCGACGGCGCCGGCCGCCACCCTCTACGAAATCGTGCGCAAGCTGCCGGACAGCGCGGAGATCGAGCTCGAGCACGGCGGCGGAGACGCGCACCTCGCGCTGCGGGCCGGCCGCTACAGCACCAGCCTGGTGGTGCTGGCGACCGAGGATTTCCCCAGCATGACCGCGGGCAACTTGCCCAGCCGCTTCGAGCTGCCGGCGCAGACGCTGCGCGCGCTGATCGACCGCACGCGTTTCGCCATCAGCACGGAGGAAACGCGCTACTACCTCAACGGCATCTACGTGCACGCCGCGGAGAGCGAGGGCACCAAGGTGCTGCGCGCCGTCGCCACCGACGGCCATCGGCTGGCCCGCGTCGAGGAGCCGCTGCCGGAGGGCGCCGGCTCGATGCCGGGGGTGATCATTCCGCGCAAGGCGGTGAGCGAGCTGCGCCGTCTGCTCGAGGAGGTCAGCGGCACCGTCGAGATCGCGCTGTCCGACACGCGCATCCAGTTCCGCGCCGGCACGATGACGCTGACCAGCAAGCTGATCGACGGCACCTTCCCCGAATATGAACGGGTGATCCCGCGCGACAACGACAAGGTGCTGCGCGTCGGCAAGAAGGATTTCTCCGACGCCGTGGCCCGCGTCGCCGCCATCTCCTCGGAGCGGGCGCGGCCGGTGAAGCTTTCGGTGGCGAAGGACCTGCTGGTGCTGTCCTCGGTGAGCCCCGACCAGGGCACCGCGACCGAGGAGCTGGAATCCGACCTGGTGAAATACGAGGCGAGCCCGCTCGAGATCGGCTTTCAGGCCCGCTACCTCAACGACATCACCGACCAGATCACCGGCGAGGTCGAGTTCCGTTTCGCCGATGGCGCCGCCCCGACGGTGGTGCGGGACGCCGGCGACACCAGTGCGCTTTACGTGCTGATGCCCATGCGCGTGTAGAGTGCCTTTGAAAACCCTACTATGCCGGCCGTCTGACGTCGCTTTTCTGCGCTCCGGTGCTCACGGCCATCAAGGCCGCTCCGCTCCGGTGCTCAAAAACCAACGCCAGCCGACTCGGCCTAGTGTGCCGGTTCAGAAGTTCGTCGCACTTCGCAACGGGCTTCTGGACGGTCGGCACGCTGAAAACAAAGGCTCTGGTGGCACGAATCTGAAGCTCGTCAGGCATGACGAACTTCAGATTCGGGACACTAGCGGGTTTTGAAAGGCACTCCACGTCACCGGTCGCCGGTTGTCAGAAGGGAAGCGGTCCTGCAGCCTTTCCGATGACTGAAGATCCGATGACTGAAGACTGACGACTGAAATGCTCCTTTCCCGGCTGACGCTCAGCGAGTTCCGCAACTACGCGGCGCTCACCTGGCGGCCGGCTTCGCGCATCGCTGCCATTTCGGGGGCCAACGGCAGCGGCAAGACCAATCTGCTGGAGGCGATTTCCCTGCTGGTGCCGGGCCGCGGCCTGCGCAGCGCGCGGGTGGCGGAGCTGGCGCGGCGGGCACCGGGGGCGAGCGGACGCTGGGCTGTCACCGGTCGATTCGCCTCGCCGGCGGGGGAGGCGGACATCGCCACCGGCACGCCGCCCGAGGGGCCGGCGGATCGCCGCGTGTTCCGCCTCGACGGGGCGGCGCCGCGCAGCCAGGCCGAGCTCGCCGGCCATGCCGCGGCGGTGTGGCTGACGCCGCAGATGGACCGGCTGTTTCAGGAGGCGGCGTCCGGGCGCCGGCGCTTTCTCGACCGGCTGGTCTGGGCGCTGGAGCCCAGCCACGCCCGCGAGGTCGGCGCCCACGACACGGCGCTGGCGCAGCGCAACCGGCTGCTCGCCCGGCACAGCGAAGACCGGGCGTGGCTCGCCGGCGTCGAGGACGCGCTTGCCCGCCACGCCGTCGCCGTCACCGCCGCCCGGGCCGCGCTGGTGGACCGGCTGAACGCGGCGCTGGCGGGCGGCGCCTCGGGCGGCTTTCCGCCGGCGCGGATGGCGCTGCTGTGCCCGATCGCCGAGCGGCTGCGCGGCGCCTCGGCGCTCGACGTGGAGGAGTGGCTGCGCGACGGCCTCGCCGCCTCGCGCGCGGCGGACGCGCAGGCCGGCGGCGCCTCGCTCGGCGCGCACCGTGCGGACATGACATTGGCCGACGCCGCGAGCGGCCTGCCTGCCTCTCTCGCCAGCACCGGCCAGCAGAAGGCGCTGCTGATCGGGGTGGTGCTCGGCCATGCCGCGCTGATCGCGCAGGCCCGCGGCTTCGCCCCGCTGCTGCTGCTCGACGAACCGGCGGTGCATCTCGATCCGGCGCGTCGTGCCGCCCTGTTTGCGGCGGTTTCGAGCCTGCCCGCGCAGATCCTGATGACCGGCACCGACCGCGAGGTTTTCGCCCCGCTGGCTGGCGCGGCCGAGTTTCTGCGCACCCACGAGGGCACCCTTCTGGCCGATCCGGATATGCCGATTCCGTGCTGAATTCGGGGTGGCAGCCCCCTGTGTTTTTAAGCGTACCAAGGCTATACTACAGGGCTATTCCGAACTCTCCTGGAGCACTCCGCCGGCATGTCCGAGAACGCGGTACCGCCGCCCGATTCCGACGCCTACGACGCCGCCTCGATCTCCGTCCTGAAGGGGCTCGATGCGGTGCGCAAGCGTCCCGGCATGTATATCGGCGACACCGACGACGGCTCCGGCCTGCACCACATGGCGTTCGAGATCATCGACAACGCGGTGGACGAGGCGCAGGCCGGGTTTGCTTCAAAAGTCAGCCTCACCCTGAACGGCGACGGCAGCGTGACGGTGCGTGACGACGGCCGCGGCATTCCGACCGACCTGCATGCCGAAGAGGGGGTTTCCGCCGCCGAGGTGGTGCTGACCCGCCTGCATGCCGGCGGGAAGTTCAACCAGAACTCCTACAAGGTTTCCGGCGGCCTGCACGGCGTCGGCGCGGCGGTGGTGAACGCGCTTTCGGAATGGATGGAAGTGCGAATCTGGCGCAACGGTGCCGAGCACTTGATCCGCTTCCGCGACGGCGACGCCGAGGCGCCGCTGGTCGTTGTCGGTCCGTCCGATGCGCCGGGCGGCACCGAGGTGACGTTCAAGCCGAGCCCGGGGACCTTCACCAGGACCGAGTTCGACTATGCGATCCTGGAGCGCCGGCTCCGCGAGCTGGCCTTCCTCAACACGGGGTTGACCATCGTGCTGCGCGATGAGCGCCACGCCGAGCAGCAGGAGAGCGTATTCTGTTACGAGGGCGGGCTGGTCGCCTTCGTGGAGTGGCTGGATCGCGCCAAGACGGCGGTGTTCACCCCGCCGATCAGCGCCGTCTCGCCGGAGACCCAGGGCATGCGCGTGGAATTCGCGCTCTCCTGGAACGACAGTTTTCACGAAACCATGCTCTGCTACACCAACAACATCCACCAGCGCGACGGCGGCACGCATCTCGCCGGCTTCCGCCAGGCGCTGACCCGCGTGGTGACGAAATACGCCGAGGGGATGGGCAAGAAGGACAATCTGGCGCTGGTCGGCGAGGACATGCGCGAGGGCATGACGGCGGTGCTGTCGGTGAAAGTGCCCGACCCGAAGTTCTCGTCGCAGACCAAGGACAAGCTGGTCAGCTCGGAGGTGCAGCCGGTGGTGCAGGCCGCCGCGGCGGACGCCATCGCGCATTGGTTCGAGACGCATCCGCGCGAGGCGCGCGGCATCATCCAGAAGGTGATGGACGCCGCCGCCGCGCGCGAGGCGGCGCGGCGCGCGCGCGAGCTCACCCGCCGCAAGGGCGTGCTGGACGTC
>JAFAYA010000117.1 GCA_019240635.1 Acidisphaera sp.
TCGGGGTTGTCGCGCTTCACCGCGGTCGAGACCACCACCACGCGGGCATCGCCGAGGTACTGCACAACCTCGGCTACACCGTGCAGGGCAGCGACATCGCGGATGGCGCCAATGTGCGCCGGCTGCGCGAGGCCGGCATCAAGATCGCGGTTGGCCACGACGCCAAGAATCTGGGCGGCGCCCAGGTGGTGGTGGTCTCGACCGCGGTGCGCCGCGAGAACCCGGAAATCCGCGCCGCGCGCGAGCGGCTGATCCCGGTGGTGCGGCGGGCCGAGATGCTGGCCGAGCTGATGCGCCTGAAATGGTCGATCGCGGTCGGCGGCACGCACGGCAAGACCACCACCACGAGCCTGATCGCGACGGTGCTGGAGGGCGCCAATCTCGATCCCACCGTGATCAACGGCGGCATCGTCAATGCCTACGGCACCAACACGCGGCTCGGCGCCGGCGACTGGATGGTGGTCGAGGCCGACGAGAGCGACGGCAGCTTCCTGCGGCTGCCGGCGGTGATCGCGGTGGTGACCAACATGGACCCCGAGCATATCGAACACTGGGGGACCGCCGAGGCGATGATCGCCGGCTACGACCAGTTCGTCGCCAACGTGCCGTTCTACGGTTTTGCGGTGCTGTGCCTCGATCATCCGGCGGTGCAGCAGATGATCCCGCGGCTGTCAGACCACCGCATCATCACCTACGGGCTGAGCCCGCAGGCCGACGTGCGCGCCGAGCGGGTGCTGACCGACAAGCTCGGCGCGACGTTCGAGGTCATCGTCACCGACCGCTTCCGCAACCGGCCGCGGCGCCTGGCACCGTTCCGCCTGCCGATGCTCGGCCAGCACAACGTGCAGAACGCGCTCGCCGCGATCGCCGTCGGCGTGGAGATGGAGATCGACGAGGCGACGCTGCGCGCGGCGATCGCCGGGTTCCGCGGGGTGAAGCGCCGCTTCACCAAGACCGGCGAGGCCGGCGGCATCGTCGTGATCGACGACTACGGCCACCATCCCGTGGAGATCGCGGCGGTGCTGAAGGCGGCGCGGCAGGCCGGCGCGCGCGACGTGGTCGCGGTCGTGCAGCCGCATCGCTACAGCCGGCTCAGCTCGCTGTTCGACGAATTCTGCGCCTGCATGAACGACGCCGGCACCGTCATCGTCGCCGACGTCTATCCGGCCGGCGAGGCGCCGATCCCCGGGGTGAACCGCGACGCGCTGATCGAGGGTTTACGCGCGAGAGGACATCGGAGCGTCGTGCCGCTGCCGGGGCCGGAGCACCTGGCCGAGATGGTTCACGCGATCGCGCGGCCCGGCGACTACGTGGTCTGCCTCGGCGCCGGCAGCATCACCGGCTGGGCGCAGAGCCTGCCCGAGCAGCTCGCGGCGCTGCAGGCCGGGCATCCCCGGCGGACGGGGAACGCCGCATGATGGCGGCGGCGCGAGGCGCGCGTCTGCTCGACACGCTGGCGCGTGTCCGCGGCCGCGTGCAGGCCGAGACGCCGCTCGGGCCGGCCACCTGGTTTCGCGTCGGCGGCGCGGCCGAGGCGCTCGTGCGCCCGGCCGATGTCGACGATCTGCGCGCGCTGCTCGCCGGCCTGCCGCCGACGGTGCCGGTCTGCGTAATCGGCGCCGCCTCCAACCTGATCGTGCGCGACGGCGGCGTGCACGGCGTCGTGCTGCGCCTGGCGCGCGGTTTTTCCGCGATCGCGGTCGAGCCGGACGGCATCGTCGCCGGCGCGGCGGCGCTGGACGCTACGGTCGCCGAACACGCCGCCGCCGCCGGCCTCGCCGGGCTGGAATTCCTGTGCGGGGTTCCCGGCACGATCGGCGGCGCGGTGGCGATGAACGCCGGCGCCTATGACGGCGACATCGCCGGCTGCTTCGACTGGGCGGAGGTGGCGACGCGCGGCGGCGACCGGCTGCGCCTCTCCGCCGGGGACCTCGCGTTCGGCTACCGGCACGCCGCGCTGCCGCCCGGCAGCGTGGTGGTGCGCGCCCGGCTGCGCGCGCGGCCGGGCGATCCGTCCGCCATCGCCGCGCGCATGACCGAGATCCGCGCCACCCGCGAAGCGACCCAGCCGGTTCGCGCGCGCACCGGCGGATCGACCTTCCGCAACCCGGCGGAACACACCGCGCTGAAAGCCTGGGAGCTGATCGACGCCGCCGGCTGCCGCGGCCTCGCCCGCGGCGGCGCAAAAGTCTCCGAGCAGCACTGCAACTTCCTGATCAACACCGGGGGTGCGACGGCCGCCGATCTGGAGGGCCTGGGCGAGGAGGTGCGCCGGCGCGTGCACGCGATGAGCGGCATCGCGCTCGAGTGGGAGATCCGCCGCATCGGCATCCCGGGCCGCCGGCCGGAGGTGCTGTCGTGACCCGCGTCGCCGTGCTGTACGGCGGCGTCTCCGCCGAGCGCGAGGTCAGCCTCGCCTCCGGCGCGCAGGTGGTCGCGGCGTTGCGCGCGGCGCGGTTCGACGTGCTGCCGGTCGAGGTCGATGGCGATCTGCGCCGCCTCGTCGCGGCGCTCACGCCGACGCCGGACGTGGTGTTCAACGCGCTGCACGGCCGCTTCGGCGAGGACGGCACCGTGCAGGGCCTGCTCGACTGGCTCGGCATTCCCTACACCCATTCGGGGGTGCGCGCCTCGGCGCTGGCGATGGACAAGGTGACGGCGAAGACGCTGTTCGCCGCCGCCGGCCTGCCGGTCGCCGCGGGCCGCGTGGTCGCGGCGGAGACGCTGCAATCGGCGGATCCGATGCCCGTGCCCTACGTCGTCAAGCCGGTCGGCGAAGGCTCGTCGGTCGGCGTGCACATCGTGCACCCCGGCGACAACCGGCGGGCGCTGATCGGCAGCGGCTGGCGCTACGGACGCGACGTGCTCGCCGAAGAGTACGTGCCGGGCCGCGAACTCACGGTCGGCGTGCTGGAGGACCGCGCGCTGCTGGTCACCGACATCGTCGCGGCGCACGGCTTCTACGACTACGAGGCGAAATACGCCGAAGGCGGCTCGCGCCACGTGCTGCCGGCGCGCATCCATCCCGACACGACGCGACGCGCCCTCGAAGTGGCGCTCGCGGCGCATCGCGTGCTCGGCTGCCGCGGCGCGACGCGGGCGGACTTCCGCTACGACGACACCAAGGGCGAGCCCGGCCGCCTCGTGCTGCTGGAGGTGAACACCCAGCCCGGCCTCACGCCAACCTCACTGCTGCCCGAGCAGGCGGCGCATCTCGGCATCGGCTTTTCCGAACTCTGCGCCTGGATGGTGGAGCGCGCGACATGCCGCGTCTGAGCAACGCCACCGACCGGCCGGGACGGCTGAAGCTGCTGCTGCGGCGCAGCCGGCGCTGGATGCGCCCGGGGGGCGTGCTGCTCGCCGGACTGCTGCTGGCCGCGGCGGTCAGCGCGATGGTGCACGCGATCGCGCCGGCCGCGACGGTGCGGACGGTGCGCGAACGCTTTGGCGCGCTCACCGCCGCGGCCGGGCTGCGGGTGCGCGACATCGTCGTCGAGGGCCGCGCCAGCACGCCCGAGCCGCTGCTGCGCGCCGCCCTGGGGGTCTCGCGCGGCGATCCGATCCTCGGCTTCTCGGTCGCCGCCGCCCGCGCGCGCATCGAGACGCTGGCCTCGGTGCAGAGCGTGTCGGTCGAGCGGCGCCTGCCGGCGACGATCTTCGTCGCGCTGACCGAACGGCGGCCGATCGCCATCTGGCAGAACCAGGGCCGCTTCGCGCTGATCGACCGCGGCGGGGCGGTCCTGCCGGACGAGAATCCGGTGCACGCGACGGGGCTGCCGCTGGTGGTCGGGGTCGGCGCGCCGGAGCACGCGGCGGAACTGCTCGACGCGCTCGCCGCCCTGCCGACGCTGCAGTCCCACCTCGTGGCGGCGGTGCGGGTCGGCGAGCGGCGCTGGAACCTGCGCATGAAGGACGGGGCGGACGTGTTGCTGCCCGAGGACGGCGAGGCCGCCGCGCTGCAGCGCCTGGCCGACCTGCAGCGCGACCACGCGCTGCTCGACCGGCCGCTGCAAGTGGTCGATCTGCGTCTGCCCGACCGGCTGGTGCTGCGCCCCCAGCCCGACGCGGCGACCGCGGCCGCCACGCCGGCCGGCCCGACAGCCCCGGGTGCCTCGGCCGGCAGCGCGCCGGGGACCGGCCCCGCGCCTGGTGCCGGCCCGTCCCGGCCGGCGCCGGCCAAGAGGCCGACATGAACGACATGTCGCGCCGCGTCCTGCCCCCGCCGATCGAACCCGAGCCGCCGCCGCGCTCGCGAAGCCTGCGCGCCGGCCCGTTCGGAGTGCTCGATATCGGCACGACGAAGATCGCCTGCCTGATCGGCCGCACCGAGAGCGACGGCACGCTGCGCGTGCTCGGCTGCGGCTGGCAGAAGGGGCGCGGCGTGCGCGGCGGCGGCATCGCCGACCTCGACGAGGCCGAGCGCGCGATCCGCGCCGCCGTCGGGCAGGCCGAGGACATGGCCGACATGCGGCTGCGCGAGGTGATAGCGAACCTCACCTGCGGCCAGCCGGAGAGCCGGCTGTTCAACGTGCAGTGGCCGGTCGGCGGCCGCGCGGTGGGCGAGCACGACATCCGCCGCGTCGTGCTGGAGGGCCGCGCCCGCGCCTTCACCGAAGGGCGGGAGACGATCCACGCGCTGCCGCTGAGCTTCGCCGCCGACGAGGTCGTGGGCGTCGCCGATCCGCGCGGCCTGCACTGCGAGACGTTGACCGCGCGGCTGCACGTCGTCGACGCCACCTCGACGGCGCTGCGCACGCTGGGCTCCTGCATCGCCCGCTGCGACCTCGACATCGCCGAGCTGGTGTCGGCGCCGATGGCCGCGGGCCTCGCCACCCTCGTCGAGGACGAACGCCAGCTCGGCGCCACCGTGCTCGACATGGGCGGCGGCACCACGGGCATGGCGGTGTTCAGCGAAGGCCAGCTGCTGCACACGGCACAGCTGCCGATCGGCGGCGTGCACGTGACCAACGACATCGCCCGCCTGCTCTCCACACCCGTCGCGCACGCCGAGCGGCTGAAGACGCTGTTCGGCAGCGCGCAAGGCAGCCCGGACGACGACAGGGAGCTGCTGCCGGTGCCGCTGGTCGGCGAGGACGAGCACCAGATCGCGAAGATTCCGCGCAGCATGGTGGTCAGCATCATCCGGCCGCGGCTGGAAGAGACCTTCGAGATGGTGCGCGAGCGGCTGGAGGGCTCCGGCCTGTCGCGCGCCGCCGGCACGCGCGTGGTGCTGACCGGCGGCGCCAGCCAGCTCGCCGGGGCGCGCGAGATGGCCGCCTTCATCCTCGGCCGGCAGGTCCGCCAGGGCCGCCCGCACAGCCTGCGCGGTCTGCCGGACGCCGCTTCCGGCCCCGCCTTCGCCACCGCCGCCGGCCTGCTCGCCTGGGCCGCCGGCGAGGGCCGCACCATGCAGGACATCGACTTCGAGGCCGCGCGGCCCGGCGGCGTCCTCCGCCGCATCGTCAATTTCCTGCGGGAGCGCGTGTGACATGCGCCCCGCCAGTTCCCGCAACCGGATTCCGCTGAGGGGGAGAACGTCCCGATGACCCTGAACCTGACCATTCCGCAGCAGATGCACACCGACTTCACGCCGAAGATCCTCGTCATCGGCGTCGGCGGCGGCGGCACCAACGCGGTGGACAACATGATCGCGCTCGACCTGCAGGGCGTAGATTTCGTGGTCGCCAACACCGACGCGCAGCAGCTGATGCACAGCCGCGCCGACCGGCGCATCCAGCTCGGGCCGCACATCACCCAGGGGCTCGGCGCCGGCGCCAAGCCGGAGATCGGCCGCGCCGCCGCCGAGGAGGCGGCCGATGAGCTGTACCGCCACCTCGATGGCACGCATATGTGCTTCATCACCGCCGGCATGGGCGGCGGCACCGGCACCGGGGCCGCACCGGTGATCGCCCGCATGGCGCGCGAGCGCAACATCCTGACCGTCGGTGTGGTGACGAAGCCGTTCACCTTCGAGGGCAGCCGGCGCGCCCGCTGCGCCGATCAGGGCATCGAGGAACTGCAGCAGTACGTCGACACGCTGATCGTGATCCCGAACCAGAATCTTTTCCGGCTCGCCAACGAGCGCACCGGCTGGAAGGAGGCGTTCAAGATGGCCGACCACGTCCTCTACATGGGCGTGCGCGGCGTCACCGACCTGATGGTCGCACCCGGGCTCGTGAACCTCGACTTCGCCGATATCCGCACGGTGATGGCGGAGATGGGCAAGGCGATGATGGGCACCGGCGAGGCGGAGGGCGAGAACCGCGCGGTCCGCGCCGCCGAGGCGGCGATCAGCAATCCGCTGCTGGAGGATACCAGCATGGCGGGCGCGCGCGGCCTGCTGATCAACATCACCGGCGGCGAGGACATGACCCTGTACGAGGTCGACCAGGCCGCCAACCGCATCCGCGAGGAGGTGGACGAGGACGCGAACATCATTTTTGGCTCGGCGATCGACGACGCGCTGAACGGAAAAGTCCGCGTCTCCGTGGTGGCGACGGGGATCGACAGCCCGGCGGCGAATGCGCAGCGGCCGCGGCTGGTGGCGGTGGGCGGCGGCGCGGCGGTCGGGCCGGTGCCGCTGCCCGCGGCAGTGGCCGCGCCGGCCGGAGCGCCGCAGATCATGGGCGAGGCGCAGCCGGCCGCCATGGTCGCGCCGCTGGGCCGGGCGATGTCGCGCGGCACTCCCCCGCAGCACGCGGGGATGCCGCAGGAGACGGCGCCGCATATGCCGCCGATCGCGCCGATGCAGGCGAGCGCGCAGCGCGACGTGTCCGCCGAGCCCGGCGCGCGCCGCGGCCCG
>JAFAYA010000123.1 GCA_019240635.1 Acidisphaera sp.
GATCCTGGAGGCGGGCGGGACGCGACACAAGCCAGCCAGCAAGCCAGGGGCAGCGCCCCTGGCCTGCTTCCGTTACGCGCGAAACCGATACGGGCTGTCGGCCGTGGTGTGCGGGTCCACCGCGAGCCGGTGCTCGAGTGGCGGGAACGCCCGGCTTCGGCAGTTCGGGCGGTCGCAGAGCCGGCACGACAGCCCGATGCCGACCACCGCGCGGGCGAGGTCGATGCCGTCCGCGTACACCACCTCGCCCGCGTGGGCGACGTCGCAGCCCATCGCGACCACGTGGATCGGCGGCGGCTCGCCCCAGGCGGCGGCGGCGCGCGACACGGTGCGCGCGAAGCAGAGGAAGGTCGCGCCGTCCGGCAGCTGGGCGACCTGCACGCGCAGGCTGCCGGGCGTGGCGAAGGCCGCGTGCACCACCCAGCGCGGGCAGGAGCCGCCGTAGCGGGCAAACGGGAATCCCGCCGCCGAGAAGCGCTTGCCGACATTCCCGGCGGGGTCGGTGCGCAGGAAGAAGAACGGGAGGCCGCGGGCGCCCGGCCGCTGCAGCGTCGAGAGCCGATGGCAGGCCTGCTCGAAGCTGACGCCGAACCGTCGCGCCAGCGCCTCCACGTCGTGACGCAGGCTCCGCGCCGCCTCGAGATAGGCGGCGTAGGGCATCAGCAGCGCGCCGGCCGTGTAGTTCAGCAGGCCGACGCGGATCAGCGACGCCGCCTCCTGCGAGGACGGGGCGATCGCGGCGAGGGTTTCCTCCACCGCCTCCCGCCCCTCCATCAGCGCGAGCTGGAAGGCGAGCTGGAACGCCCGGCTCTCCCGCGAGAGCCGCTCGGACAGCGCGAGCAGGCCGGATGCCGGATCAAAGCGCCGCAGTGCGTCCTCGAGCGGCCCGACCCGCAGCACGACACGGTGCCGGCGGCGCAGATGCGCGGCGATGGCGAGGTCCATGTCGGTGCCGGTGTCGGCGCCCGGATCGAGCCCGCCGCCGATCGCCTCGGCCGCACTCTCGAGCCCCGGAAAATGGTTGCCGCGTTCGTGGAAGGCGTCGCGTGCCTCCTCGTTGGGCAGCAGGATGCGCCGGCCGGAGGGCAGGGCGATGCCGCCCGCGTCCTCCCGCGCCACCCGCCAGGCCCGGTAGAGGGCGAGGATCGCCCGCGCGGCGTTCGGGCTGCTGCCGGCGAGGACCCCGAGTTCGGCCTCGGGCACGGCATCCGCCCCGAGCATCGGGTCGGCGAAAACCTCCCGCAGGCCGGTCTCCATCTGCCGCTCGGCCGAGCCCGACAGGTCGGCGAGGTCGACCCGCAGCAGATCGGCGAGCTTGAAAAGCAGCGAGGCGGTGACGCTGCGCTGGTCGTGCTCGATCAGGTTCAGGTAGCTCGCCGAGATGCCGAGCCGCTCGGCCAGGTTCTGCTGGGTGAGGCCGCGATCCTGGCGCAGGCGGCGCACGGTCCGGCCGATCATGGCGCGCGGCATCGACAGACTTTACAAAAAACGGCCCGTCCCGGTGAAGCCTTGCACGCGATTACGCGGCACGGAGCAGTTTGGGGGCTGTCTTTCGGCGTTGCAACGTCAATTGTTGACTACCGGCCAAACCCGCCCCGCCAACCTGCAAGGATAGAGTGACATGCAGCCCAGCCAGCCCATCCCGCACGCGCCCGACGGCCTCCCGGCCGGCGCCGGGGCCGACCCCGAGCGCTTCGCGGGCATCCGGCGGGATTTCTCCCAGCTCGAGGTCGAGCGCCTGTCCGGCTCGTTCCGCATCCGCCACACGCTGGCCGAAATGGGCGCGCGCCGGCTCTGGCACCTGCTGAAGACCGAGCCCTTCGTGCCGACGCTCGGCGCGCTGACCGGCAACCAGGCGATGCAGCAGGTCAAGGCCGGGCTGAAGGCGATCTATCTCTCGGGCTGGCAGGTGGCGGCGGACGCCAACATGGCCGGCGAGATGTATCCCGACCAGTCGCTCTATCCCGTCGACTCCGTCCCCAAGGTGGTGAAGCGCATCAATAACGCGCTGCGGCGCGCTGACCAGATCGCAAGGCTGGAGGGCTCGGCCGACCCGACCTACTGGATGGCGCCGATCGTCGCCGACGCCGAGGCCGGGTTCGGCGGCAGCCTGAACGCCTTCGAATTGATGCGCGCGATGATCGAGGCGGGCGCGGCCGGCGTGCATTTCGAGGACCAGCTCGCGTCGGAGAAGAAGTGCGGCCATCTCGGCGGAAAGGTGCTGGTGCCGATCAGCCAGCACATCCGCACGCTGAACGCGGCACGCCTGGCGGCGGACGTCGAGGGCGTGCCGACCGTCCTGCTCTGCCGCACCGACGCGCACTCCGCACAGCTGCTGACGGCGGACGTGGACGAGCGCGACCGGCCATTCCTGACCGGCGAGCGCACCGCGGAGGGGTTCTTCCGCATCCGCCCGGGGTGCGGCGTCGACTACGCGATCGCCCGCAGCCTGGCGTTTGCGCCCTACGCCGACCTGCTGTGGTGGGAGACGAGCGAGCCGAACCTCGAGGAGGCCGAGCGCTTCGCCGACGCCGTCCGCCGGCGCTTCCCCGGCAAGATGCTGGCCTACAACTGCTCGCCGAGCTTCAATTGGCAGAAGAAGCTGTCGCCGGAGCGGATCGCCGACTTCCAGCGGGCGATCGGCGCGATGGGCTACAAGTTCCAGTTCGTCACGCTGGCCGGCTTCCACAGCCTGAACCTGTCGATGTTCACGCTGGCGCGCGACTATCGCGAGCGCGGCATGGAAGCGTATTCCGAGCTGCAGCAGGCCGAGTTCGCGGCGGAGGCCGAGGGCTACACGGCGACGCGCCACCAGCGCGAGGTCGGCACCGGCTGGTTCGACGCGGTGGCGCTCGCGGCCTCGGGCGGTCAGGCGTCGACGACGGCGATGGGGGGCAGCACCGAGACCGCGCAGTTCCACGCCCCCGCCGCACCGGCGGAGCGCGCGACGGGCGAGACGCACGATGATGGCCTGGTGCACGGCCACGCCTGGGCGGTCAGCGCACCGAGCCGCTGAACGCGAAAGGAGCGGGTCGCCCAGCACGGGCGGCCCGCTCCTCGTTTCGAGCCCTGGCCCTGGCCACAACCGAGCCAGGGCCGTTGCTTTCCGGCGGTCAGGCGGCGCGGAGGCTCCGTCCGGCCAGGCGGGCGGTGACCAGCAGTTCCAGCACGATCGGGCCGGACGCCGGCAACCAGGCCGGCGCCAATCGCGATCCGTCCAGCGTGGCCGCCCGACCATTCACCACGACGCCGCTCACCGTCAGCGCGTCGGAGGGCAGGACCACCTGCACGTCCCGGCAGCCCGGCGAAAGCACGAAGCTCAGCGCGTCGCCCTTGACGCGGGCGGGGCGGACGCGCCGCTCGCCGACCAGCAGGTGCGCGCTATCGGCCTCGTCCGCCAGGCACGCGGCGCGCGCCAGAAGCCGCTGGCGGAGCCGCTCGAGGGCCGGCCCGGCGACGCAGAGCGGCGCGCAGGCGCCCTCCCGGTGCAGGGCCGTGAAGTCGGCGTGCAGGCTGGTCTGCGCCGCGCCGCCGAACTGCGCGCGGTTGCCGGTGTCGAGATAGCTCTCGGCCGGCAGGCCCTCGGCGAGCAGCACGTCGTGGCGCTCCAGTTCGACGTGGAAGTAGCGGACGGTTTCCGCCTTCTCCTGCACCACGCTCGTGCCGTTGACCAGGTGCTTCGCCGGGATCAGCACGCCCTCGGCATACACCGCGTGGTCGGGCGAGACGACGAGGTCGCGGCTCGGCACGCATTCGGCGAGCGCGCCGGCACGGATGCGCACCGGCCAGACCAGCTCGGGCTGCGGATGCCGGCTGCAGCTGACGCGCCGATCGCCGATCCAGACGATTGCCGCTTCGGTGCCGCCGGCGGTGATCGCGCGGTCGCCCACGCGCAGCTCCTCGACCGCGACTTCGCCGCGCGCGGTCAGGATGCGGGTGCCCGCCGCGTAGCACGGCGCGGCGATCGTGACGTCGATGCCCGTGCCGGTATCCGGGGACGCCATGAACGTCGTGCCGGCGGCCTCGCCGGTCAGGGTCAGCGTGACCGTGCCCGAGCCGTCATTGACCGTCAGGGTGGTGCCGGAGAGCGTCGCCGTGCTGCCGCCGGCGTAGGCGAACGACGTCAGGTCGATCACGTCGCCCGACACGAAGTTCTGGATCGTGCCGGCGAAGGCGGTCGGGGCGGCCGCATTCGGGGCGGCGAGCGCAAGGGTGTCGTTGTTCGGGTCGCGGAAGTTCACGAGGATCGTCGAGTCGACGGTGCCGTCGACTTCCAGCATCGAGGTCGTGCCGAGATCGATGGTGCCGCCGCCGGTCGCGGTCTGGGTGTTGAACGGCGGCGGAAACGTCTTCGTGAACGTGCCGACGACGTTGCCGGTCACGTGGAGCGCGGCGCCCTCGATGTCGAGGGTCGGAAAGTTCGAGTAGCCGAAGCTGATTGCCGGATTGTAGCCGCCCAGCCCGAGCGTCGCGACTTCCACGCTGCCGTTGTTCAGCAGCACGTTCACCGGGAAATTGGTCGAGTTGATGTAGGGTTTTCCCTGCGACGGGTTGGGCGTGTAAAAGGGCGGGCTGAACGTGCCCGGCGGAACCTTGCCGGCGACCAGGTAGGCGGAATCGTTGCCGGCGCCGCCCGACGTACCGGTTCCGCTCCCCGGCACCGTGCCGGTCGTCGGTGGACTGGTCAGCGTGGTGATGTCCGCCCAGTCGGTGCCGGTGTTCCAGTTGAACGTCCCGACATTCCAGGTGTAGGCGGTCGCCTGCGACTGGCCGTCGCCCGTTACCGGATACCAAGCATAGTCGGTCATCGCTCACCCCGCCTTAACACTTTGTAACGGACGTCCCGAGTATCGCGGCACCGCGCGCGCGTCAACCGGTGCCGCGATACTCGCGTCACCAGATCCAGCAGCGCGCCGGGCGGACGCCGCCGTAGGGTCCGACATAGCCGGGACGGCAAGCGCACCCCTGGATCGACACGGCGATCCCGACGAGGGTCAGGGCAACCAGGACTCGGCGCATGGGCGCTCTCCTCGCTAAACAGTACGCCATCGAGCAACAGGTTACGGCGTCTGTCAAAGCGCCCGGCTCGCATTCGCGCCGAAGGGCGTGCACACTCGGCTATCGGCCGCCCGGGAGCCAGCATGCCGGCCCATGAATTCGTGACGGTCGATGTGTTCACCGACCAGCGCTTCGGCGGCAATCCGCTCGCGGTGTTCCCCGACGCCGCCGGGCTCGACGCCAGCCAGATGCAGGCACTGGCGCGCGAGTTCAACCTGTCCGAGACCACCTTCGTGCTGCCGCCCGACGATCCCCGGCACAGTGCGAAGGTGCGCATCTTCACGCCGCGCGCTGAGCTGCCGTTCGCCGGGCACCCGAATGTCGGCACCGGCTACGTGCTGGCGTGCCGCGGCACGAGCGCTGGGGAGCACCTCACCTTCGAAGAAGCGGCCGGCCTGGTACGCGTGCACATCCTGCGCGACGCCGCCGGCGCGCCCGCCGGTGCACGCATTTCGGCGCCGCAGTCGCTGTCCCTGGGCATCGAGGTACCGGTCGAAACGGTCGCGGCTTGCGCCGGCCTGGCACCGGGCGACGTCACGACCGACGCGCATCCGCCGCTCGTCGCCTCGGTCGGCATTCCGTTCGTGATCGTCGAGCTGACGGAACTTTCCGCGCTGTCGCGCGCCAGCCCGGACCTCGCCGCGTTCCGCGCCGCCGCCGGCCGGTTCGCCGAACTCGGCCAGCGCTTTTCGCTGCACCTCTATGTGCGCCGCGGCGGCGAGACGACGCGGCTGCGCACGCGCATGTTCGCGCCGCTCGGCGGCATCCTCGAGGATCCCGCGACCGGCAGCGCCAACGCCGCGCTCGGCGCGCTGCTGACCTCCCTGGCACCCGGCGAGAGCGTCGATTTGGCGTACGACATCGAGCAGGGCATCGAAATGGGCCGCCCCAGCCGGCTGCTGGCGACCGCCCGCAAGACGGCGGAAGGCCCGGTCACCGCCACCATA
>JAFAYA010000010.1 GCA_019240635.1 Acidisphaera sp.
CGGGCGCGCCCGAAAGTAACCTGCGCCTCCAGCGCGTGATCGAAATACTTGCCTGCGATCAGGTCCAAATGCTCCGCCACGCGGGCGCGAAGGGCATCGGACATATCCACTTGCTTGCCGGAAACCGTAATCTGCATTCGGGCCTCCGCCGCTGACGCGGTCAGGCCGGGACGGCCTTCTCCCGCTTGCGCTGGACTGAGCTTGGAATGCCCAGCGCCTCGCGGTATTTGGCCACGGTCCGCCGGGCGATGTCCACGCCTTCGCGCTTGAGCCTGGACACGATCGCGTCGTCGGAAAGGATGCTGCCGGGCGTCTCGGCGCCGATCATCACCCGGATGCGGTGGCGGACCGCCTCGGCGCTGTGGCTCTCGCCGGCGGTGCCGGCGATCGCCGCGGTGAAGAAGTATTTCAGCTCCAGCGTGCCGCGCGGGGTGGCGATGTACTTGTTCGACGTCACCCGCGAGACCGTGCTCTCGTGCATCTGCACGGCATCGGCGATGTCGCGCAGGATCAGCGGCCGCAGCCCGTCCACGCCGTGACGGAAGAAGCCGTCCTGCTGGCGGACGATCTCCGCGGCCACCTTCAGAATGGTCTGCGCCCGCTGCTGCAACGATTTCACGAGCCAGTTGGCCGTCTGCAGCTTGGCGGCGAGAAACGCCCGCTCCTCGCGATCGGCACGCGGCGCGACCCGGGCATGAAACGCCTGGTTCACCAGCACGCGCGGCATCGTCTCGGGATTGAGCTCGAGCAGCCAGCCGCCGTCCGGCGCCCGACGCATCAGCACGTCCGGCACCAGCGGCTGCAGCGGTGCGAGGTCGAAGCAGGCGCCGGGCTTGGGGTCGAGGCGGCGGATTTCGCCGACCATCTCCGCAAGATCCTCGGCGTCGACGCCGCACAGCGCCATCAGCCGGCGCAGGTCGCGGCGCGCCAGCAGGTCGAGGTTGTCGAGCAGCGCCCGCATGGCCGGATCGAGCCGGTTGCGCTCGGCGAGCTGCACGGTCAGGCACTCGCGCAGATCGCGGCAGAACAGGCCGACGGGATCGAAGCGCTGCATGCGCGCGCGTACCTGCTCGACCCGGTCGAGCCCGGTGCCCAGCGCGCGCGCGAGTGCGGCCGGCTCGCCGCTCAGCCGGCCGGCCGGATCGAGCAGCGCGATCAGGTGGGCGCCGATCACCCGGTCGGCGGGATCGGCAAAGCCGAGGCGAAGCTGCTCGCCGAGGTGCTCGCGCAGGCTGCGCGGCGTCTCCGCCAACTCCTCGATGGCGCGGCCGTCCGGCCGGGGGTCGCCGATCGGTCGGTTCCGATACGGTCCGCCGTCGGCGGCGCCGCCGGGATCGTAGCCCTCGGCGTGATCGGCATCGAGCGGCGCCGAGACGGCGTCCGGCAAGGTGGTGGCGGCGGCGTGGTCCGCGGCATCCCGCGCCACCTCGAGGCGCGTCGGCTGCTGGTCGGGCGCCGGCCGCTCGCCGGCGCCTTCCATGTCGGCTTCGGCGCGCTCGTCGCGCTCGTCGCGCTCGAGCAGCGGGTTGCGCTCGAGCTCCTCTTCGACGAAGGCGCCGACCTCCAGGTTGGAGAACTGCAGCAGCTTGATCGCCTGGCGCAGCTGCGGCGTCATGATCAGCGTCTGCGTCTGGCGCAGATCCAGGCGCGGACCGAGCTGCGGGCCCATCGGCATGGCGGCGTCAGCGACCGTGCGAAAATTGCGGCCGATCGCGGCCGTGCGCACCGGAAGTCCAGAAGGCCGCGTCAGGGTGGCGCCGTAGCAGCATTCGCCAACGGTCTCTACATGCTGAACCGCTCGCCCAGGTAGACGCGCCGCACATCCTCGTGCGCCACTACCTCCTGGGGCCGGCCTTCCATCAGTACCTGGCCGTCGTGCATGATGTACGCCCGGTCGATGATCTCCAGGGTCTCGCGCACGTTGTGGTCGGTGATCAGAACGCCGATGCCGCGGTCCTTCAGGTGATAGACGAGGTCGCGGATTTCGCCGACGGCGATCGGATCGATGCCGGCCAGCGGCTCGTCGAGCAGGATGTAGCTCGGCTGGGTCGCCAGCGCGCGGGCGATCTCGACGCGCCGCCGCTCGCCGCCCGAGAGTGCGAGGGCCGGCGTGCGGCGCAGATGGCCGATGCCGAACTCCGCCAGCAGCTCGTCGAGCACCTGGTCGCGCCGGTCGCGGTCGGGCTCGACGACCTCGAGTGCGGCCATGATGTTCTGTTCGACGTTCAGGCCGCGGAACACGCTGGCTTCCTGCGGCAGGTAGCCGATGCCGAGCCGGGCGCGGCGGTACATCGGCAGGCCGGTGATCTCGTTGCCGTCCAGCCGGATCGCCCCGGTGTCCGGCTTCACCAGCCCGACGATCATGTAGAAGGTGGTGGTCTTGCCCGCACCATTGGGGCCGAGCAGTCCGACCGCCTCGCCGCGCCGCACCGAGATCGACACATTGCGGACGACCGGCCGGCCCTTGTAGGTCTTGCCGACGCCCGTGGCCACCAGCCCGACCCCGCTCGCGTGGCGGGCACCCGCCAGGGCGCGCAGCTCGGTCATCGGCGGCCTCCCTGCGGGCGGCGCGCCGGCGGCGCCGCGGTGTGGTCCTGCTGTGTCGCCGCCTGGGCGTCGTTCGGCATGATCATCCCCTGCACGCGCTGGCTCGGTCCGGAGAGCAAGGTGGAGATGCCCGTCCGCATGTTCACTACGGCCGCGACGCCGTTTACCTGGTTCTGTCCGCGCGTGATCCGGACGTGGCCGACGATGTGCGCGATGCCGGTGTCGGGCACATAGACCGCCCGGTCGCCGTACACCGTCTCGGTCGCCGTGCGGACCTCGACGTTGCCGAACGCCTCGACGCGCTGCAGCTTGCCGGAGGCGGCGAGCGGATCGGCCGGCGGCTTGCCGGGCCGCGTCGCCGCGACCGGTTTCACCGGCTGCGGGTGTGCAGCACCGGGGGCGTTGGGGTCGGTCGTGTAACCGACCAACGTGTCGGCGGCGAGCCGCCTGCCGTCGTTGGTGATGACCACGGCGTTGCCGCGGCCCACCGCCATGTGCTTCTGCGACCAGTACTCCATGTCGTCGCGGGCGGTCATGATCTCCTGCGGCGTCTGCACCTTCAGTGCGCGACCGGTCAGCACGAGGACCGCCTGGTCCATGTCGTACACCGCGCGATCGCCCCAGGCCTGGTCGGTCGGGGTGAAGATGTGCACGCTGCCGACCGCGTCGAGCCGGTAGATCTCGTTTCCCTCGGTATCGTCGGTCGGGCTTAACCCGCCCGGACTGGCCGTCGCCGAGGCTTGCACCGGCTGGGCCGGCGCATTCGCCTGGCCGCCCTTCTTGCGGTAATGCGCGATCAACTGATCGCCGGTGACCGTCACGTCGCCGCGAACGGCGCGGGCGTCGCCGCGCGCGACGATCTCCTGCTGGTTCTGCAGCCAGTCCATGCCCTGGCTCGCTGTCACCTCGATCGGACCGCCATGGGACATGTCGATCTGCTGCGCGACGGCCGGCCCCGGCGCAGCGGTCAGGCCGCAGGCGAGCAGGGCGACGTGCCGGAGGATGGCGTACCTCAGCATGGCGCGCCTCATGACCGGCGACTGTTCAGGAACAGCCGGGCCGGGCCGGTGAACTGCAGCACGGCACCCTTGTCCACCGTTGCGAAGCCCATGGCGTCCAGCGTGCCAAACGGCCCTTCGGCGCTCACCGTGTCGTTCCCGGCCGCCGCACCCTGCTTGAGGTCGACCGCAGCGGTCGCGGTGCGCACGGTGACCCCGTCGTCGCGGTACAGCGTGACGTCGCCCGACAGGTCGAGCAGCCCGCTGTGCTGGATGTACACGCCCTGCCGGGATTGCAGCATCAGCCAGGCGCCGTTCTGCAGGGTCACGTCGCCCTTCGGCGTCACGAGATCGACGCGTTCCGGGCTGACCTGCACGGCGGTCGTCGCGGTGAGCGTGTACGGCCGCCCGCGCTCGTCCACGCCGCGATAGCGCGCATCGGTCAGCTGGCCGCCGTCGGCGCCGCTGGTCATGCGATGCAGCGCCAGCCGCCCGGCCTCCGCCAGGTGGTCGATCTGCGGCCACATGACGATGGCGGTCAGCAGTGCCGTGGCCACTACCGGCAGCACCCATTTCGCCAGCCTCACCAGTATGCGGCGCCGGGCGAGCGCGCGCGCATCCGGCGCCCGGCGGACCCGCCCGGGCACGCCCAGCAGCCGCTCGCCGCGGCTGCGCGCCGTCGGCAGCGGCGCGACGCTCACGCGACCCCCGCCCGCAGCAGGTCGTGGATGTGCAGGATGCCGAGCGGCGCGCGCCCGGGCGGCTCGACCACGAACAGGCTGGTGATCGGCCGCGGTCCGGCATTCATCTCGCGCAGCGCGTCCGCCGCGAGGGCTTCCGGCGCGATGATGCGCGGCGCGGCGGTCATCACCTCGGCCACGCGCTGCGACAGCAGGGATGGTCCCATGGCGCGGCGCAGATCGCCGTCGGTGACGATGCCGACGAGGTCGCCGGCCGCGTCGATCACGCCGAGGCAGCCGAAGCGCTTCTCGGTCATCTGCAGCAGCGCCTGGTCCATCGGCGTCTCCGGCGATGCGAGCGGCAGCATCGCGCCGGCGTGCATGAGGTCGCGCACCCGATGCAGCCGCGCGCCGAGCCGGCCGCCCGGGTGGATCTGCCGGAAGTCCGTCGCGGTGAAGCCGCGCCGGGTCAGCAGTGCCACCGCCAGCGCGTCGCCGAGCGCCATCTGCATCGTCGTGCTGCTGGTCGGCGCCAGGCCCATCGGGCAGGCCTCCGGGGCGTCGGGCAGCAGCAGCACCAGGTCGGCGGCGTGCGCGAGGGTCGAGCCCGCGCATGCCGTCATCGCGACCAGCGGCAGGCCGAAACGGCGGGCATGCGCCACCACGTCGGCCAGTTCCGCCGTCTCGCCGGAATTGGACAGCGCCAGCACCGCGTCCCCCGCGACGATCATGCCGAGATCACCGTGCGAGGCCTCGGCGGGATGCACGAACAGCGCGGGCGTGCCGGTCGAGGCGAAGGTCGCGGCGACCTTGCGCGCGACATGGCCGGACTTGCCCATGCCGGAGACCACGACACGGCCCGGCGCGGCCGCGAACAGGTCGACCGCGCGGACGAACTCCCGGCCGAGCGAGGCCGCCAGCGCGCGCAGCCCGCCCGCCTCGGTGGCCAGCACCGAGCGGGCGACCTCCAGATCACCGGAGACGTGGGCGGCGGCGAGGGCGGTCATGCGGCGCGTCGGCTCCTTCGCGGGCCTCAGGGTCTATGGCACCGACCGTGTTTGGGTCAACCGAGCGGCGTGCAACGAAGCGTTGCTAGACAAGAATCGTGCCAGCAGGCGATCGATCAGTGCGAAAAAATGTCGGGGCCTGCATAGCCCAGCAGATCGAGGCGTGCCCGGGTCGGCAGGAAGGCGAAGCATGCCTCGGCCAGGTCGCGCCGGCCCTCGCGCGCCAGCAATGCGTCCAGCCTCGCCCAAAGCGCGTGCAGGTGCAGCACGTCCGACGCCGCATAGGCGAGCTGCTCGGCGCTCAGCTCGGGGGCCCCCCAGTCGGAGGTCTGCTGCTGCTTGCTCAGCTCGACGCCGAGCAGCTCCCGGCAGAGGTCCCTCAGCCCGTGCCGGTCGGTGAAGGTGCGGACCAGCTTGGCGGCGATTTTTGTGCAGCGCACTGGGCCGACCGCGATGCCGAGCGTGTGCTGCAGGATCGCCACGTCGAACCGGGCGAAATGCATCAGCTTCACGACCGCCGGGTCGGCGAGCAGCGCCTTGAGGTTGGGGCAGTCCGCCCCGCGGCCGCCCAGCGAGGGCGGCAGCAGCTGGACGAGATGGGCGTGCCCGTCGCCGGCCGAAAGCTGGACCAGGCACAGCCGGTCGCGATGCGGCTCCAGCCCCATCGTCTCGGTGTCGACCGCGACGGTCGCGCCGAAGCTCAGCCCTTCCGGCAGATCGTGCCGGTGCAGATGGATGGTGCCGTCAGCCATGAACTGGGTGACTACCGCCATGCCGGGGTCCCGGGAGAAGTGGTGCCCAGGAGAAGACTCGAACTTCCACGACCTTGCGGCCACAGGTACCTGAAACCTGCGCGTCTACCAATTCCGCCACCTGGGCATGGCACGCGGCGTGGGCGCGGCATGTAGCCCGCACGCGGGGCTGCGTCAATCGCCGGTGGCGGCGAGCGCGCGCGCCTCCTGCAGGAAGCGGGCCTTCAGCGCCGGCTCGACGAGCGCCTCCGGCAGCGCCTGCATGTGGCGGACGAACGCCGCGATCCTGCGGCTCGCGGCGGCGGCGTGCAGAGCGGCAGCCAGGTAGGCCGGGGCGTCCAGCACGGGATGCGCGATCTCGAGTGCGTCGTCGCCGATCGCCGCGCCCAGCAGGTAGTTCGGCAGGCTGAGGTCGGGATGTTTCGGGTGGAAAGTTGCCGGGTCGACCGAGCCCGGAAGCAGGTCGGCGACGGCGCCGCAGCAGAACGTGCCGGCCGCCATCAATGCGCTGCCGGCGAACGCCTCGCAGTGAACCACCGCCTCCGCCGGCGGGTCTTCGCGGGCCTCCGCCAGACGCTCGGCCTGCAGGTGCAGGACGGCGCGCCGCGACAGCATCACGAAGGCGAACAGGCCGCCATACACGACCGGATAGCGCCGCCGCGCCGCCGCCGTCCACATCCAGTCATCGGCCGCCGGACCCCACAGCGCGCCCAGGAAGTCGAGCGGACCGTCCGCGCCGTCGAGCCGGTTGACGAGGCCCTCGATCAGCAGCGGCGTGCGGCGGATCAGCTGCACGTCATATTCGAGCTGCAGATAGTAGTCGTAGTCCGGGATCTGCCGGACGGCGCAGTACAGCGGATAGTCGCCGCACTGCCACAGCAGCGCGTCGTGCCGGACGGACAGGCCGATCTCGCGGCACATCGCGACGGAGTGGGGCAGGGTGGCGAACCCGGGCAGCGGCAGCGGGCGCACGGTCTCGTCGGTGCCCACGAAGAGGTCGAACACCGGGCTGCCGGACAGGCAGTCCAGCAGGTCCAGCAGCTTCTCGCCGATCACGTGGGTTCGCACGATGACCGCGACGCGCGGCGGGGTCGGCAGCGGGCGCCGCGGTCCGAGCGGCGGCTCCTCTTCCAGCATGTGGCGGATTTCGGGCTCGGGGATCGGCAGGAAGCGCCCGCTCAGCAGCAGCCGCCCGTCCTCGCGGTGCGATTCCGCATCGAAGCGGGTGGTCACGACCTGGTCGCGATCGAGGAATTCGAGGCACCCCTCCCGGATGCGCCAGCGGGCCTCGTTCGGATGGGCGTGGTTCTGGAGCGCCCCGCCGCGGGCGAACCGCACCGCCCGCGCGATGGTGCTGCCGTCCTGGCGGCCGAATAGCCATCCCCGGGTCCGCAACCGCCGTTCGAGCTCCGAGCGCTCGATCATCCGCTGAACGCTCCCTCCGGGCCCTCGCGCGGCCAATGGGCTCGGCTCGCCGCGCGCGCGTCAAGCCGTGCACCCTGGACCTCCCGGGGCAGCTATGCGTAGTGACCGTGGGGCCGGTCTGCCAGGGCGGGCGGCGGTGCGAGGACGGGAAAGGAGCGGACAGGTGGCGACGCGCAGTGTGGCGACGGTGTTCGGCGGCTCCGGCTTCATCGGCCGCTACGTGGTCCAGCGGCTGGCGCGGGCGGGCTACGTGGTCCGGGTGGCGGTGCGCGACACCGAGGGCGCGCTGTTCCTCAAGCCGCTCGGCAAGGTGGGTCAGATCGTGCCGCTGTATGCCCCGATCACAGACGAGGCCGCGGTGCATCGCGCCCTCGCCGGGGCGGACACCGCGGTGAACCTCGTGGGCATCCTCGCTGAGTGGCGGCGCGGCGACTTCACGCGCATCCACGCCGACGGCGCCGGGCTGGTGGCCCGCCAGGCCACCGCCTGCGGGGTCGAGCGGCTGGTCCACGTCTCGGCGATCGGCGCCGATCCCGCCAGTCCGAGCCGCTACGCGGCGAGCAAGGCGGCCGGCGAGGCGGCGGTGCGGGCGCGGTTCCCCGCGGCCGTGATCCTGCGTCCGTCCGTGGTGTTCGGCCCGGAGGATGCCTTCCTCAACCGCTTCGGCCAGATGGCGCAGCTGCTGCCGGTGATGCCGGTGATCTCGGGCGGCACGCGCTTCCAGCCGGTCTATGTCGGCGACGTCGCCGGTGCCGCCATGGCGGCGCTCGATCGTGGCGAGGCGTCGGGGGGGCTCTATGAGCTGGGCGGGCCGGATGTGCTCAGCTTCCGCGCCGTCATCGAATACATCCTCGAGGTGACCCATCGGCGGCGTCGCCTCGTCGCGCTGCCGATGGGCCTCGCGCGGCTGCAGGCGCGCGTGCTGGAGCACGTGCCCGGCAAGCCGCTCACGCGTGACCAGCTGTTGATGCTGGCGCGCGACAACGTCACTACCCCCGGCGTGCCGGGATTGGCGGCGCTGGGCATCACGCCGACCCCCCTCGGGCTGGTGGCGCCCGGCTACCTCCGGCAGTACCGGCCGGGCGGCGGCGATGCCGGCATCTACGTGCCGGCGAAAGGACCGGAACGGCCCTGATTGCCGCGCTTCCGGCAGGAAATCAGTTCACATCGACGTGACCATCCAAAGAACGCGTCAGAAACACTGTCCGATCCGGCCCTTTCCCCTCGTCGGTCCACCGCCGCACGGCTAAAACGGCCCTCGGGCGCTGTCCGAGGCCACGGCGCCGCGGCACGACGGCCGAAGGAAGCGCCAATGCCCGATCGTATGCTGCAGTTCGTCCGCCTGCCCCAGGAGACGCCGCCCAAGCGCGACGTCGCCACGCGCCGCGCGGATTTCGACGAGATCTATCGCCGGTTCGACATCCCGCACGCCAGCGCCCAGGCCAGCCGCTGCAGCCAGTGCGGCGTGCCGTTCTGCTCGATCCACTGCCCGCTCTCCAACCACATCCCGGACTGGCTGAAGCTGACCGCCGAGGGGCGGCTGGAAGAGGCGTACGAGGTCAGCAGCGCGACCAACAATTTTCCGGAGATTTGCGGCCGCATCTGCCCGCAGGACCGGCTCTGCGAAGGAAATTGCGTGATCGAGAAGGGGTTCGAGAGCGTCACGATCGGCGCGGTCGAGCGCTTCATCACGGACACCGCCTTCGAGCGCGGCTGGGTGCGCCCGGCCCGCCCGCGCGCCGAGCTCGGCGGCTCGGTCGGCATCATCGGCGCCGGCCCGGCCGGCCTCGCCGCCGCCGAGCAGCTTCGCCGCCTCGGCTATGCCGTGCACGTCTATGACCGGCACGACCGGGTCGGCGGGCTGATGATCTACGGCATCCCCAACTTCAAGCTCGAGAAGGAGATCGTGCTGCGCCGGCGCCGGCTGCTCGAGGAAGCCGGCATCGTCTTTCACACCGGCGTCGATGTCGGCCCCGGTCTTTCCTTCGCCGACCTCCGCGCCCGCCACGACGCCGTGCTGATCGCCACCGGCGTCTATGTCGCGCGCGACATCGGCGGCCCCGGCGCCGGCCTGCCCGGCATCGTCCCCGCGCTCTCCTACCTGATCGCGTCGAACCGCACCGGCCTCGGCGACACCGTCCCCGGCTTCGCGGAGGGCACCCTGGACGCGCGTGGAAAAGACGTCGTGGTGATCGGCGGCGGCGACACCGCGATGGACTGCGTGCGCACCGCCGTGCGCCAGGGCGCCGCCTCGGTAAGATGCCTCTATCGGCGTGACCGCGCCAACATGCCGGGCTCGATGCGCGAGGTGCGCAATGCCGAGGAGGAGGGCGTCGAATTCGTCTGGCTCTCGGCACCCGAGGCCTTCCTCGGCGATGCCCGGGTCAGCGGCGTGCGCGCGGTGCGCATGCATCTCGGCCTGCCCGACGCGTCCGGCCGCCAGTCGGTGGAGCCGGTGGAGGGCAGCCACTTCTCGCTGCCGGCCGACCTCGTCGTCAAGGCGCTCGGCTTCGACCCGGAGGACCTGCCGGGCGCCTTCGGCGAGGACGCACTGGCGGTCAGCCGCTGGGGCACGGTGAAGGTGGACCACCGCAGCTTCATGACCAGCCTGCCCGGCGTGTTCGCCGCCGGCGACATCGTACGCGGCGCCAGCCTCGTGGTCTGGGCGATCCGCGACGGGCGCGACGCGGCGGCGCAGATGCACGCCTGGATGCGCCAAAACGCGGCGGTTCAGAACGCCGCGATGCAAGTGGCAGCGGAGTGAGGCACATGCGCGAGACCGGTGCTGATTTCGTCGCCGCCTGGCGGCGCAACGCGGCGGCGCTGCGCGACACCTACGACGCCGCGCAGGAGCACGATGCCTGCGGCGTCGGCCTGATCGCGGCACTCGACGGCCAGGCCCGGCGCGAAGTCGTGCAGGCCGGCATCGACGCGCTGCGCGCGGTCTGGCACCGCGGCGCGGTGGACGCCGACGGCAAGACCGGCGACGGCGCAGGGATCCACATCGAAATCCCGCAGGATTTCTTTGCCGAGGCGGTCGAGCGCGGCGGCACGAAGCTGCGCGCCGGACCGATCGCCGTCGGGCAGGTCTTCCTGCCGAAGACCGACCTTTCGGCCCAGGAACGCTGCCGCCAGATCGTCGAGACCGAAATCCTCGCCTTCGGCTACGGCATCCATGGCTGGCGGCAGGTGCCGATCAACGCCCAGGTGATCGGCGAGAAGGCCAACGCGACGCGCCCGGAAATCGAACAGATCATGATTTTCAACGCGCGCGACACCGAGCCGGCGGCGTTCGAGCGCGACCTCTACGTCATCCGCCGGCGCATCGAGAAGCAGGCCGCCGCGGCGGGCATCGCCGAACTGTATTTCTGCTCGCTCTCGTCGCGCTCGATCATCTACAAGGGCATGTTCCTGGCGGAGCACCTGGCCGAATTCTATCCGGACCTCACCGATCCGCGTTTCGTCAGCCGCTTCGCCATCTACCACCAGCGCTATTCCACCAACACGTTTCCCACCTGGCGGCTCGCTCAGCCGTTCCGCATGCTCGCGCATAACGGCGAGATCAACACGCTGGTCGGCAACATCAATTGGATGAAGAGCCACGAGACGCGGCTCGGCGATGCCGCGCTCGACCGGTTCATGGACGACATCAAGCCGGTCGTGCAATCCGGCGGCTCGGATACCGCGACGCTCGACAACGTCTTCGAGCTGATGGTGCGCGGCGGCCGCGACGCGCCGATGGCCAAGTCGCTGCTGATCCCTGCCAGCATCGGCCAGGACGCGACGATGCCGGAGCGGCATCGCGACATGTTCCTCTACTGCAACGCCGTCATGGAGCCGTGGGACGGCCCGGCGGCGATCGCCGCGACCGACGGGCGCTGGGTGATCGCCGGGCTCGACCGCAACGGGCTGCGTCCGCTGCGCTACACGCTCACCCGCGGCGGCATGCTGATCGTCGGTTCCGAGACCGGCATGGTGAAGCTGCGCGAGGACGAGGTCGTCGAGAAGGGCCGCGTCGGCCCCGGCCAGACCATCGGCGTCGATCTCGATGCGCGCCGCTTCTACGGGGACGGCGAGCTGAAGGATCTGCTGTCCGCGCGCCAGGACTTCCGTTCCTGGACCAGGCGCATCACGCAGATCGACCGGATCGTGAAGACCGACGCGCCGGAGCCGGTGGTCTATGAAGGCGAGGCGCTGCGCCGCCGCCAGCTCGCCGTCGGCATCTCGCTCGAAGAGCTGGAGATGATCCTCCACCCGATGGTCGAGGATGCGACGGAAGCCACCGGCAGCATGGGCGACGACACGCCGGTCGCCGTGCTCTCCGAAGCCTATCGCGGCCTGCACCACTATTTCCGGCAGACCTTCTCCCAGGTCACCAATCCGCCGATCGACAGCCTGCGCGAGGCGCGGGTGATGACGCTGAAAACCCGCCTCGGCAATCTCGGCAACGTGCTGGACGAGGACGCCAGCCAGTGCGACCTGCTGCAGCTCGACAGCCCGGTGCTGTCGAACGCCGAGTTCGCCGCCATGCGCGCCTACATGGACGATTCGGTCGCCGTGGTGGACTGCACGTTCCCGGCCGCCGAGGGCGAGGCGGGCCTGCGCCGCGCGCTCGAGCGAATCCGCGGCGAGGCCGAGGAGGGCATCCGTGCCGGCGCCACGCACGTCATCCTCACCGACGAGGCGATCGGTCCCGACCGCGCGCCGATCCCGATGATTCTCGCCACCGGCGGCGTGCACACCCATCTCGTCCGTCAGTCGCTGCGCACCTTCACAAGCCTGAACGTCCGCTCCGCCGAGTGCCTCGACGTGCACTATTTCGCCGTGCTGATCGGCGTCGGCGCGACCACGGTGAACGCCTACCTCGCGCAGGAGGCGATCGCCGACCGCCACCGCCGCGGCCTGTTCGGCACGATAAGCCTGAAGACCGCCGTGCAGCGCTACAAGAAGGCGGCGGACAAGGGCCTGCTGAAGACGATGTCGAAGATGGGCATCTCGGTGATCTCCTCCTACCGCGGCGGCTACTGTTTCGAGGCGATCGGTCTTTCCCGCGCGCTCGTTGCAGAATTCTTCCCGGGCATGCAGTCGCGCATCTCCGGCATCGGCCTCACCGGCATCGCCGGCAAGGTGCTCGGCCTGCACGAAATCGCCTGGGACGCCGACGCCGTGACCCTGCCGGTGGGCGGCATCTACAAGCTGCGCCGGCGCGGCGAGACGCACGCCTTCGACGGCCCGCTGATCCATCTGCTGCAGAGCGCCGTCGCTTCCGACAGCTACGCGATGTACCGCCGCTACGCCGAGGCGGTCCGCCGGATGCCGCCGATCGCGTTGCGCGACCTGCTGGATTTCCGCACCGACCGCTGCACGCCTATCTCGGTCGACGAGGTCGAGAGCATCACGGAAATCCGCAAGCGCCTGCTCGCCCCCGGCATTTCCCTCGGCGCGCTGAGCCCTGAGGCGCACGAGACCCTGTCGATCGCGATGAACCGCATCGGCGCCCGCTCGGACTCCGGCGAGGGCGGCGAGGACCCCGCGCGCGCCAAGCCGCGGCCGAACGGCGACAACGCGTCATCCGCCATCAAGCAGATCGCCTCCGGCCGCTTCGGCGTGACGGCGGAATACCTGAACGCCTGCCGCGAGATCGAGATCAAGGTGGCGCAGGGCGCCAAGCCGGGCGAAGGCGGCCAGCTCCCGGGCTTCAAAGTGTCGAAAATGATCGCGCGGCTGCGCCATTCCACGCCGGGCGTCACGCTGATCAGCCCGCCTCCGCATCACGACATCTACTCGATCGAGGACCTCGCCCAGCTCATCTACGACCTCAAGCAGATCAACCCGGACGCCTCGGTCTGCGTGAAGCTGGTGGCGCGCTCGGGCATCGGCACCATCGCCGCCGGCGTCGCGAAAGCCAAGGCCGACGCCATCCTGATCTCGGGCCATTCCGGCGGCACCGGCGCCTCGCCGCAGACGTCGGTGAAATACGCCGGCCTGCCCTGGGAGATGGGGCTCTCGGAGGCGCACCAGGTGCTGATGCTGAACCGGCTGCGCCATCGCGTGAAGCTGCGCACCGACGGCGGCATCAAGACCGGGCGCGACGTGGTGATCGCCGCGATGCTCGGCGCCGAAGAGTTCGGCATCGGCACGGCGAGCCTGGTCGCGATGGGCTGCATCCTCGTGCGCCAATGCCACTCCAACACCTGCCCGGTCGGGGTCTGCACGCAGGACGAAAAGCTCAGGAAGAAATTCGAGGGCAGCCCGGAGAAGGTGATCAACCTGTTCTCCTTCATCGCCGAGGACGTGCGCGGCATTCTTGCCTCGCTCGGCGCGCGCAGCCTGGCGGACGTGATCGGCCGCACCGACCTGCTGCACCAGGTCAGCCGTGGTGCCGACATCCTCGACGACCTCGACCTCAACCCGATCCTCGTGCAGGCCGATCCCGGGCCGTACGCGCGCTACTGCACGATCGAAGGCCGCAACGAAGTGCCCGAGACCCTGGATGGGCAGATGCTGAAGGACGCCGCGCCGCTGTTCGAGCGCGGCGAGAAGATGCAGCTGCAGTACACCGTCCGCAACACGGACCGGGCGATCGGCGCAAAATTCTCCTCGCGCATCGTGCGCAAGTTCGGCATGCAGGGACTGCAGCCCGGGCACCTGACGGTGCGGCTGCGCGGCTCGGCCGGCCAGTCGCTCGGCGCGTTCGCGGTGCGCGGGCTGAGGCTCGAAGTGTTCGGCGACGCCAACGACTATGTCGGCAAGGGGCTCTCGGGGGCGACCATCGTCGTGCGCCCGGGCCCGTCCTCGTCGCTGCCGAGCCAGGACAACACGATCATCGGCAACACCGTGCTGTACGGCGCGACGTCAGGCTACCTGTTCGCCGCCGGCCAGGCCGGCGAGCGGTTCGCGGTGCGCAACTCCGGCGCGATCACGGTGATCGAGGGCTGCGGCTCGAACGGCTGCGAGTACATGACCGGCGGCACGGCGGTCATCCTCGGCCAGGTCGGCGACAATTTCGGCGCCGGTTTCACCGGCGGCATGGCCTTCGCCTACGATCCGGACGGGCTGTTCGAGAAGCGGGTCAACCCGGAGACGCTGCACTGGCAGCGACTGGCGTCCGCGCACTGGGCGGAGGTGCTGGAGAACCTGGTCGCCCGGCATGCGGCGGAGACCGGCAGCCGCTACGCGGCGCTTCTGCTGAACGACTGGGAGCGGGCGGTCGCGCGGTTCTGGCAGATCGTACCGAAGGAATACCTGAAATACCTGGCGGTGCCGCTCGACGCGCCGGAGGCGGCGGCGAAGCTCGCCTGACACGCAATCGCGGGCCGGACTGGGCAACCCCGGAGGTTGGCTTGGCGGCCCGGCGGTGCGATAAAAGGCGTCGATGCGCTACCTCTACCATCTCCCGCTCTCGCCGTTTTCCCGGAAAGTTCGGCTGGTCCTCGCGGAAAAGCGTCTGCCCTTCGAGCTGAAGCTCGAGAAGGTGTGGGAGCGCCGGCAGGAATACCTCGAGCTCAACCCGGCCGGGACCGTCCCGACGCTGATCGAGGACAACGGCCTGACCATCCCGGACTCCGGCGTCATCTGCGAGTACCTGGACGAGGCCTATCCCGACACCGCCCTGCTCGGCCGCACGCTGGCCGAGCGCGTGGAGGTGCGCCGGCTGATCGCCTGGTTCGACGGCAAGTTCGCGCTCGAGGTCACGCGCAACCTGCTCGGCGAAAAATTCATGAAGCGCCTGACGGGGCGCGGCGAGCCGGACGCCGGCGCGCTGCGCGCCGGCTACGCCAATCTGCGCCACCATCTCGACTATCTCGGCTGGCTCGCGGAGAACCGCAAATGGCTCGCCGGCAGCAGCATCTCGATTGCCGACTTCGCCGCCGCCGGCCACATCTCGGCGCTGGATTTCGTCGGCGACATCGACTGGACGCTCGCGCCGGCGGCGCGCGAATGGTACGCGCGCATGAAGAGCCGCCCGAGTTTTCGCGCCGTACTGTCCGACCGCGTCCCCGGCGTCACCCCCCCACCGCACTACGCCGACCTGGACTTCTGAAGCGATCCGCGGCGCCCGCTGAGCGCTCCTTCTCCGGGTCTGCGCTTTTTCGCTCGCCGCGCCCCTGCTACGAGGGAGTGGTAAAAACTATTATTGCGATTGGCCCTCCCACGATGAACATCTCGATCTCGCTGACGCCGGAGCTGATGGGCCTCATCAAGGCCAAGGTGGAGTCCGGCCGCTACAGCTCGACCAGCGAGGTGGTGCGCGAGGCGTTGCGACTGCTGGAGCGCGCTGACCGGCTGGAAGCCGAGCGCGTGGAGGGGCTGCGCCGGGCCTGGAAGGAAGGCGTCGAGAGCGGCGATGCCGGCCCGCTGGATATATCCGAGCTACGCGCCGAAGCCCGCCGCGAGCTTGCCGCACGGAAAGGATGATGTGGCGCAGCTGCGCAAGACCGCCCAGGCGCGCCGCGATCTTCTCGACATCTGGCTTCACATTGCGCTCGACGATCCCGCAGCGGCCGACCGTGTCTTTGACCGGCTGGAGGCGCGAATTATG
>JAFAYA010000043.1 GCA_019240635.1 Acidisphaera sp.
CAACATCATCGACACGCCGGGCCACATCGATTTCAACATCGAGGTGAACCGTTCGCTGCGCGTGCTCGATGGCGCGGTGTTCATCATCGAGGGCGTCGCCGGGGTGCAGCCGCAATCCGAGACCAACTGGCGCCTGGCCGACCGCTACAACGTGCCGCGCATCATCTTCATCAACAAGCTCGACCGTACCGGTGCCGATTTCTTCCGTGCTTTCGACACGCTGAAGGAGAAGCTCGACATCGTGGCGCTGCCGCTGCAGCTGCCGATCGGCATCGAGGACACCTTCGTCGGCGTCGTCGACCTCGTCGAGATGAAAGCGGTGATCTGGGAAGGCGGCGAGCTCGGCGCGAAATACCACGACGAGCCGATTCCGGCCGAGCTGGAGGAGCAGGCGAAGGAGTATCGCCAGCTGCTGCTCGACACGGCGCTCTCCGTCGACAACGAGGCGATGGAGGAATATTTCGACAAGGGCGACGTCGCGGTCGCCACGCTGAAGCGCTGCATCAAGGCCGGCGCGATCAGCGGCGCCTTCCGCCCGGTGCTGTGCGGCACCGCCTTCAAGAACAAGGGCGTGCAGCCGCTGCTCGACGCCGTGGTCGACTACCTGCCGAGCCCGGTCGACGTGCCCGGCATCGCCGTGGCTGCCGAGGAGGGCGAGGACGAGGCCGCCGAGCGGCGGCGCATCAAGGCCGACCCGAACGCGCCGTTCGCCGGCCTGGCGTTCAAGATCATCAACGACAAATACGGCACGCTGACCTTCGTGCGCGTCTATGCCGGCACGCTGAAATCCGGCGACATGGTGCAGAACACCACCAAGGAGCATCGCGAGCGCATCGGTCGGATGTTCCAGATGCACGCCGACAAGCGCGCCGAGATCAAGGAGGTGCACGCCGGCGACATCGCGGCGTTCGTCGGGCTGAAGGACACCGGCACCGGCGACACGCTGGCCTCCGCCGAGGATCCGGTGGTGCTGGAGCGCATGGCCTTCCCGGTGCCGGTGATCGACATCTCGGTCGAGCCGCGGACCAAGGAAGCCGTCGAGAAGATGACGCTCGGTCTGCAGAAGCTGGCCGGCGAAGACCCGAGCCTGCGGCTGCGCACCGACCAGGAGAGCGGCCAGACCATCCTCTCCGGGATGGGCGAGCTGCACCTGGAGATCATCATCGACCGGCTGCGGCGCGAATACGGCGTCGAGGCCAATATCGGCGCGCCGCAGGTGGCCTATCGCGAGACCATCAGCCGGCCGCACACCGAGACCTACACCCACAAGAAGCAGACCGGCGGCTCCGGCCAGTACGCCGAGGTGAAGATCGTCTTCGAGCCGCTGGAGCGCAACGGCGGCGTGGTGTTCGAGAACAAGGTGGTCGGCGGCTCGGTGCCGAAGGAGTACATCCCGGCGGTCGAGAAGGGCATCAAGGTGCAGGCGGAGACCGGCGTGTTGGCGGGCTTCCCGACGGTCGACTTCAAGTACACGCTGGTCGACGGCAAGTACCACGACGTCGATTCCAGCGCGCTCGCCTTCGAGATCGCCGCGAAGGCATGCTTCCGCGACGGCATGAAGAAGGCCTCGCCGATCATCCTCGAGCCGATCATGGATGTGGAGGTGACGACCCCGCAGGACCATGTCGGCGACGCCGTGGGTGACCTCAACCGCCGGCGCGGCATGATCCAGAGCCAGGAGAGCTCAGGCTCGACGGTGATCGTGCGGGCGCACGTGCCGCTGAAGGAGATGTTCGGCTATATCTCCGACCTGCGCAGCATGACCAAGGGACGCGCCAGCTTCACCATGCAGTTCCATCATTACGATCCGGTGCCGCGCAACATCGCCGATGAGATCATGGCCAAGAGCGCGTAATCGGAAACGCCGCCCATCGATGAGCCAGGTCGTCGAGCTCCAGCGCCTGCGCGACGATACGATCTGGGCCGTGGTGGCCTCGATCGGCCGGACCACTCGGGTCGCCGAGGTGTTTCCCAGCCGGGGTGCCGCGCTGGCCGATCGGAACTGGCGCGAGCAGCAGGTGCGGGCCTACGCCGCCCTGCTGCGCAGCGCGCGCCAGCCGGCACCGCAGTACAGCGTCGCGCCGATCCGGCGCGCCGACCTGCCGCGCAGCTGGACGCCGTTGCCCGCGCTGGGATTTCTGCGGGGGCGGTTTATCTGAGGCGGCGGATCAGCCCTTCGTCGCCGTGAGAGTGTAGCGGCAGTACTGGGTCTCGATCTGGCCGTTGAACGTGGCACCCGAGAAGCTGCCGTTGATCTTGCTGTTGGCGCCGCTCAGGCTCAGCCTCCCGTCCGGCGATACCGGACCGCTCAGATCGTCGCCGAACCAATGGATCGACGCCTGGCCGCCGCGGACCCGCAACTGCGGATGGTACATGTTTCCTTCGCAACGCGTACGCGCACTGCCGATTGCTCCGGCCCGCTCGACATTGCCGGCATAGACGCCGTCATAGCCCGAGCCCTGCCCGCTCCCCATTCCGGGGCGGGGGCCGGGGCCGGGCGGCGGTGGAGGCGGGGCCGCCGCGATCGGCGCGGGAGCGGGGCTGGCCGATGCGGCCGGCGGGGTTGACTGGTTGGCGCAGGCCGAAAGCAGCATGGCGGCAGCCGCCAAGCCGGTGGAGGCAGCGGCGATCCGACCGCAGGTGATCATTTGGATGCTCCCTGTAGGTTGCTGCATGGGTCGATAGTCGTTACGTATCCGGCAGTCAATCGCGGCCTCGCCAGGGCTCTCCCCGAGAGGGGAAGGCAAGCCCTCGCCTGCCGATCCGAGACCGTCATCATGTGTTCACGACGGCTTGGTCGTGCCTGTGCTGCGATCGGGTCAAGCAACAAGCAACGCGGAGCTGACAAATGGGCAATCCCTTCGTGCACGTGGAACTCGCCACCACGGACATCGGCAAGGCGAAAGATTTCTACCGATCGCTGTTCGCGTGGGACCTGCACGACGAAGATATGGGCGGCATGACCTACACGATGATCGGCGTCGGCGAGGGCACCGGCGGAGGCATGATGCAGCACCCGATGCCGGGGGCGCCGTCCGGCTGGCTGGCCTACGTCCTGGTGGACGACGTCGCCGCGGCGACCGAAAAAGCCCGATCCCTGGGCGCCACCATCATGCGCGACGTGATGGAGGTGATGGACGCCGGATCACTCGCCGTCATCATCGATCCGACCGGCGCGATGCTGGGACTCTGGCAGTCCAAGTCGAAGGGAGCCGCCTGAAGGGCTCCAGCCGACGCCATCCAGGACGCGATCGATGAAGGCCTGCGTGCTGCCGAGATAGCCGGCGGGATCGGTCAGCCGTTGGATGGCGTCACGGTCGAGCTTCTCCGCGATCTGCCGATCGCGCGACAGCGCATCCGCCAGCCCGATGCCTTCCGAGAGCGCCACGTCGCAGGCGTGTTTCACGGCGTGGTGGGCGGCCTCCCGGCCGAGCTGCGGGGCGAGGCCCATCATCACCGCCTCGGCGACGATCAGTCCGCCGGTCGCGTCGAGGTTGCGGCGCATCCGGGCGGCGTCGACCACCATGCCCTCGGCGATGGCGCGCGCATGCTGGGCGGCGCCATGGGTCAGCACGAAGCATTGCGGGAGCGCGAGCGGCTCGGCCTGCCACGGCCCGGTGGCGCGCTCCTGGTCGCCGGCCATGGCGCCCTGCATCACCGGCACCAGCGCCTGCACCGTCCGGGCGGCGGCCAGGATGTATTCGGAGGCGATCGGGTTCCGCTTCTGCGGCATGGTCGACGAGCTGCCGCGCCCCGCGACATAGGGCTCGGAGACCTCCGCCACCTCGGTCTGCGCGAGCAGGATGATGTCGGTGGCGATCTTGGCCAGGCTGCCGCAGACCAGGCCGAGGAAGCTCGCCGCCTCGGCGACGCCGTCGCGCGCGACATGCCAGGGCGCCGGCGGTGCGCCCAGGCCGAGTTCCGCCGCCAGCCCTTGCAGGACGGCGATGCCATTCTCTCCGAGCGAGGCCAGCGTTCCCGCCGCGCCGCCGAACTGCACGAGCTCGACACGCGGGCGGAGCTGGTCCAGCCGGCGGACATGCGTCGCCAGCGGCTGCAGCCAGATCGCGCATTTCAGGCCGAAGGTGACGGGGAGCGCGTGCTGCAGATGGGTGCGCCCGGCCATGACGGTATGGCGATGCATCTCGGCCTGCCGGGCGAGCGCCGCGACGATGGCGCAGAGCTCCTGGCGGAGCAGCGAGAGGCCCTCGCGCATCTGCAGGGCGAGTGCAGTGTCCATGATGTCCTGGGTGGTGGCGCCCCAATGCGTCCAGCCCCCGGCCTCGCCCGCCGCCCGGCTCAGTCCCTTGACGACGCCGACGACGGGGTAGCCGACGTTGCGCACGCTCGCGGCCAGCTCGGCGGCATCGAGGTTCTCCACGCGCGCCGCTGCGGCGATGGCCGACGTGGCCTCGGCGGGAATGATGCCGAGCCGGCCCTGCACCGTCGCGAGGGCCGCCTCCACATCCAGCATTCGCTGCAGGAAGGCACGCTCGTCGAACACCGCGCGCATCGCATCCGAGCCGTAGAGCGTGCCGAAGACCGGGCTGTCCGCGGGATTGATCAAGCAGACCCCATTTCCCGCAGGGTTTCCTTGGCGATGCGGACGGCACTGTTTGCGGCGGGGATGCCGGCATAGGCGGCGACGTGGATCAGCAGCTCGGCGATGTCGGCCGCGGTGGCGCCGGTATTCGCGGTTGCGCGCACGTGCAGCCTGAACTCCTCGTGGTGGCCGAGCGCCGCCATCAGCCCCAGCGTCAGCAGCGAGCGGGTGCGTCGGTCGAAGTGCGGGCGCGTCCATACGGCGCCCCAGGCGGTGCTGGTGATGAAGCGCTGGAAGTCGCGATCGAGATCGGTGATGGCCGCCGTGGCGCGCGCGACATGCTCGGCTCCGAGAACCTGCCGCCGAACCGTCATGCCGGCCTCGTAGGGATCGGCGATCGCCGGCGCCAGGAAGCGTAACATCGCCTCGGCGACCGCGTCCGGACGCTCGACGGTGGGAATGTGCGCGGCGCCGGCGATCGGCTCCAGCACGGCGCCGGGAATCGCGCGGCGCATCGCCTCGGCGCTGGCCGGCGGGGTCGCCTCGTCCTGCTCGCCGACCAGGATCAGTGTCGGAACGCGCAGCGCCGCCGTCTGCGCGGAAAGGTCGGCGACCGCGATCGCCTCGGCGGCGCCGGCGTAGCCCTCGGGGTCGGTGCGCAGCAGCATGGCACGCAAGCCATGCGCCTCCGGTGCTTGCATAAACCCCGGGGTGACCCAGCGCGCCATGACCGCGTCGGCCAGCACCGCCATGCCGCTTGCCCGCACCGTGGCGGCGCGTTCCCGCCAGAGTTCCGGAGGCGGAATGGCCATCGCCGTGTCGCAGAGGATCAGGCTGGCGACCCGCCCCGGCGCCTGCGCCGCCAGGGACTGCGCGATCATGCCGCCGATGGAAAGCCCGGCGACATGCGCGGTGCCGATGCCGAGCGCGTCCAGCACCGCCAGCGCGTCGCGCGCCAGCCCCTCGATGGTGTACGGGCCGGGGGTGACGCCCGTCAGCCCGTGGCCGCGCAGATCCGGCCGGATGACGCAGAACGAACGCGACAGCGCCTCGACCTGACCGTCCCACACATGCAGCGCGGTGCCGAGCGAATGCAGCAGCAGGAGGGCCGGTGCCGCCCGCGGCCCGTCGAGCTGGACATGCACCGAGAGATCGGAAAGGCGCAGGAACATCGCCGCCGAGCCTGCTCTCCCGCTATTGCGGGGTCAAGGCGAGCGCGGCACTCTTGCAACGAACGCCGCCGGCAAGCGCTAGCCCAGAACAGAGCGGGTGCCAGGCCCGCCAGGCGGCTCCGCGAGACAGGCACCCGACCGATGGCGCCGACGCGGCATCCAAGGAGGAGGCAACATGACCGACGACATCGAGGACCAGCTGACCCGCAGCGCCATCGACTATCACCGCTATCCCACGCCGGGGAAGATCGCGGTCACCCCGACCAAAAGCATGAGCAATCAGCGTGACCTGGCGCTGGCCTACTCGCCGGGTGTCGCCGCGGCCTGCATGGCGATCGCCAGGGATCCCGGCGAGGCGCGCAACCTGACGTCGCGCGCCAACCTTGTGGCGGTGGTGAGCAACGGCAGCGCCGTGCTCGGGCTGGGCAATATCGGCGCGCTCGCCGGCAAGCCGGTGATGGAGGGCAAGGGCTGCCTGTTCAAGAAATTCGCCGGCATCGATGTGTTCGACATCGAGATCGACGAGACCGATCCGCAGAAGATCATCGACATCGTTGCCAGCCTGGAGCCGACCTTCGGCGGCATCAACCTCGAGGACATCAAGGCGCCGGAGTGCTTCGAGATCGAGACCAAGCTGCGTCAGCGCATGAAGATCCCGGTGTTTCATGACGACCAGCACGGGACGGCGATCGTCACTGCGGCAGCGATCCTCAACGGCCTCAAGGTGGTGAACAAGCAGATCGGCGACGTGAAGCTGGTCTGCTCGGGGGCCGGCGCGGCGGCCATCGCCTGCCTCGACCTGCTGGTCGGGCTGGGGCTGAAGAAGGAAAACATCCTCGTCACCGACAGCAAGGGCGTCATCTACCAGGGCCGCGCGCAGTCGATGGACGCGACCAAGCAGCGCTACGCCCGCGACACGCCGGCGCGCAGCCTGGCCGACGCCATGCCGGGGGCCGACATCTTCCTCGGCGTCTCGATGGCCGGCGTGCTGAAGCGCGAGATGGTGAAGGAGATGGCGGAGCGGCCGCTCATCCTCGCCCTCGCCAACCCCGATCCGGAGATCCGCCCCGAGCTGGCGAAGGAGGTGCGGCCGGACTGCGTCATCGCCACCGGCCGCAGCGACTATCCGAACCAGGTCAACAACGTCCTGGGCTTCCCGTATATTTTCCGCGGTGCACTCGACGTCCGCGCCTCTACCATCAACGAGGCGATGAAGATCGCCGCAGCCGAGGCACTGGCGAATTTGGCGCGGGAAGACGTGCCAGACGAAGTACATACGGCCTCGGCCGGCAGACGGCTGAGCTTCGGGCCCGACTACATCATTCCGAACGCGTTCGATCCGCGCCTGATCGCGCGCATCCCGCCGGCAGTGGCGCGCGCTGCGATCGACAGCGGCGTGGCGCGCAAGCCGCTCCCCGATCTGCGCCGCTACGCCCGCGAGTTGTCGGGCCGGCTCGACCCGACCGCGAACGCGCTCGACGCGATCATGGAAAGCGTGCGCGCCAACCCGCAGCGCGTGGTGTTCGCGGAGGGCGAGGAGGACAAGGTGGTGCGCGCGGCGGTCGCGTTCCGCAACGCCGGCTACGGCACGCCGGTGCTGATCGGGCGCGAGGGACGGGTGCTGGCCACCATGGCGGCGCTCGGCCTCGGCGAGTGCGAGGGCATCGAGATCCACAACGCGCGCCTCTCCGGCCAGAACCGCAACTACGCCGACTTCCTCTACGCGCGCTTGCAGCGGAAGGGCTATCTGGCGCGCGACTGCCAGCGCCTGGTCAACCAGGACCGCAACGTGTTCGCCGCCTGCATGGTGGCGACCGGCGACGCCGCCGCGATGGTCACAGGCCTCACCCGCTCGGCGGCGCAGTGCCTCGCCGATGTCGGCTTGGCGATCGATCCAATTGCGGGCCGCATCTCCTTCGGCCTGACGCTGCTGCTCGGCAACGGCCGCACCATCCTGATCGCCGATACGCTGATCCACGAGCGGCCGACCGCCGAGGAGTTCGCCGCCATCGCGATCGGCAGCGCGGCGGTAGCGCGCCGGCTCGGCCACGAGCCGCGCGTCGCGCTGGTCTCGCATTCCAATTTCGGCAACCCGATGCGCCCCACCGGCCAGAACATCCGCGATGCCGTGGCGCTGCTCGACCAGCGGCGGGTCGATTTCGAATATGACGGCGACATGAGCCCGGACGTGGCGCTGGAGCCCGGCCTGCGCGCGCTCTATCCGTTCTGCCGCCTCACCGGGCCGGCGAACGTGCTGGTGATGCCCGGCCTGCACTCGGCCCATATCTGCGCCAAGCTGGCGCCGCGGCTCGGCGGCGGCAGCACCATCGGGCCGCTGCTGGTCGGGCTGCAGCACTCGGTGCAACTGGTGCCGATGGACGCCTCGGTCAGTCAGCTGGTCGACATCGCGACGCTCGCGGCCTACCAGCCCACCCCGGGCTGACCGGGCGTTGCGGCTGCCGGCCCCTTGTCAGGGCGGCCGGCACGGCCGATCTACGGCGAAACTGGACTTTGGCAGTTCCCTTTCGCCCGGAAGCGAGACGCATGTTCATTGAGACCGAAGGCACCCCCAATCCCGCCACCCTGAAATTCCTGCCTGGCCGCGCGGTGATGGGTTCCGGCACCGCCGATTTCGCCGCCGCCGACGCGGCCGAGCGCAGCCCGCTCGCGAGCGCGCTGTTCGCGCTGCCTGGAGTGGCGCGGGTGTTCTTGGGCTCCGACTTCGTCACCGTCACCAAGTCCGACGCGATTTCCTGGCAGGCGCTGAAGCCGCAGGTGCTCGGCGCGGTGATGGAACACTTCGTCGCCGGCCGCCCGGTGATCGCCGGCGCTGCCGAGCCGGCGGCCGAGGAGGACGTGTCGGACGAGGATGCCGAGATCGCGGCGCAGATCAAGGAGCTGCTGGACACCCGCGTGCGCCCGGCGGTGGCGGGCGACGGCGGCGACATCGTGTTCCGCGGCTATCGCGACGGCGTGGTGAAGCTGCACATGCAGGGCTCGTGCAGCGGCTGCCCCTCCTCGCGCGCGACGCTGAAGCACGGCATCGAGAACATGCTGCGCTACTACGTCCCCGAAGTGATCGCGGTGGAGCAGGTCGACCTGTAGCCGCGACACCCATTTCTGCAAACTGTCCAGGAGTGAGGGGGCGCGCGTGAGCGAGCCGGCGCAATCTCCCAGTCTCGACCACAGCCCGGAGCTTGGCAGGCCCGCCGCGCCGCTCGACGCGGACGCGCTGGACACGCTGTTCCGTACCGCGCGCACGCACTACGCGTGGACCGACCAGCCGGTCTCCGACAGCACGCTGCGCGAGCTCTACGACCTGCTGCGGCTCGGCCCCACCTCGGCCAATTCCTCGCCCGGCCGCTTCCTGTTCCTGCGCACGCGCGCGGCCAAGGAGCGGCTGGTGCCGGCGCTCTCGCGCGGCAACGTGAAGAAGGTGATCGCCTCGCCGGTGACGGCAATCGTCGCCTACGACCCGCGCTTCTACGACCATCTGCCGCGGCTGTTCCCGAGTGCGGACGCGCGCGCCTGGTTCAGCGGCAACGAAGCGCTGGCGGAGGAAACGGCGTTCCGCAACAGCACGCTGCAGGGCGCCTATCTGATCGTGGCGGCGCGCGCACTGGGGCTGGATTGCGGCCCGATGTCCGGCTTCGACCGCGCCAAGGTGGACGAGATTTTCCTCGCCGACGGCGGCTGGAAGAGCAATTTTCTCATCAACATCGGCCACGGCGACCGCATCGACCAGGTTTCCCGCGCACCGCGGCTCGATTTCGACGAAGCCTGCGTGCTGCTGTAGCCGCCGCTTAGCGCCGCCACAGCTTCGTCCCGGCTGCCGACGGGCAGCCATCTGGGCCGGCCCCTTGCCGCGCGGCTCCGGGACTGGTCTGCTCCCGCCGCCTGCGGGCAAGGGGGAAAAACGGTCGCGTTACGCCCGAGTGTGGCCCGGGCGGCGCAAAGGAGGGATTGTCGTTCAGTGTGGATCGTTCGTCTCGCGCTCAATCGTCCTTACACCTTCATTGTCTTGGCGCTCGCCATCCTGCTGCTCAGCCCGCTGGTGATCCTGCGCACGCCCACCGACATCTTCCCCAACATCAACATCCCCGTCATCGCCGTCGTCTGGACCTATAACGGCCTCGACGCCGAGGAGATGGAAGGGCGGATCACCGGCAGCTACGAGCGGGCGCTCACCGCGCTGGTCGACAACATCGAGCATATCGAGTCCACCACCTATAACGGCCTGGCGCTCGTCAAGATCTTCCTGCAGCCGAAAGCCAGCCTGGATACCGCCAACGCGCAGGTAACGGCGGTATCGCAGTTCATGCTGCGCTCGATGCCGCCGGGAACCCAGCCGCCCGAGATCGTCAATTTCGCCGCCTCCAGCGTGCCGATCCTGCAGCTCGGGCTTTCCGGCAAGGGCCTTTCGGAGGCGCAGCTCAACGACCTCGCGCTGAATTTTTTGCGCACCCAGCTGGTCACGGTGCCGGGCTCGGTGTTGCCCTATCCGTACGGCGGCAAGCAGCGGCAGGTGATGATCAACCTCAACCCGCAGCTGGTGCAGGCGAAGGGGCTCTCCACCTCGGACGTGCTCGCGGCGGTCAATGCGCAGAACCTGGTGCTGCCGGGCGGGACCGCGAAGATCGCCCAGTTCGAATACGACATCCGCCTCAATTCCAGCCCGCCCACGGTCAAGGAGCTGAACGACCTGCCGATCAAGCAGGTGGGCGGCGCCACGATCTATCTGCGCGACGTCGCAACCGTCAGCGACGGCTATTCGCCGCAGACCAACGTGGTGCGGCAGAACGGCCAGCGCGGCGTGCTGGTAACCGTGCTGAAGGCCGGCGACGCCTCGACCATCGACGTGGTGAGCGGCATCCGCAACATGCTCGGCCGGGTGCTGCAGACGCTGCCGCCGGAGCTGCGCGTGCAGCCGATGGCCGACCAGTCGGTGTTCGTGAAATCGGCGGTGGTCGGCGTGGTGCGCGAGGCGGTGATCGCCGCCTGCCTGACCGCGCTGATGATCCTGATGTTCCTGGGCAGCTGGCGCAGCACGCTGATCATCGCGGTCTCGATCCCGCTCTCCATTCTCAGCTCGGTGATCGCGCTGAGTTTCCTCGGCCAGACCATCAACATCATGACGCTCGGCGGGCTGGCGCTGGCGGTTGGCATCCTGGTCGACGACGCCACCGTGACGATCGAGAACATCGAGCGGCACCTGGAACAGGGCGACGCGCTGCACGAGGGCATCCTGAACGGCGCGGCGCAGATCGCCATGCCGGCGCTGGTCTCCACGCTGTGCATCTGCATCGTGTTCGTGCCGATGTTCCTGCTCGGCGGCGTGGCGCGCTACTTGTTCATTCCGCTGGCCGAGGCGGTGGTGTTCGCCATGCTCGCCTCCTACGTGCTGTCGCGCACGCTGGTGCCGACGCTGGCGATGTACCTGCTGCGCATCAAGCACGACCACGATCGGATGCCGCGCAATCCGTTCGTGCGGTTTCAGCGCGGCTTCGAGCGGCGATTCGAGCAGACGCGTCGCGCGTATCGCCGGCTGCTCACCGTGCTGCTGCGGCGGCGCATCGCGTTCATCCCGCTGTTCGTCGCCGGCTGCGCCGCGGTGTTCCTGCTGGTGCCGTGGCTCGGCCAGGATTTCTTCCCCAATACCGACAGCGGCCAGTTCATCCTGCATTTCCGCGCCAAGACCGGCACCCGCATCGAGGAGACTGCGCGGCTCGCCGATCTGGTCGAGGCGGTGATCCGCCAGGACGTGCCGCCGCGCGACCTCAACAACATCATCGACAACATCGGCATGCCGTACAGCGGCATCAACACCACCCACCTCAGTACCGGCGCGATCGGTCCGGCGGATGCCGACGTGATGGTCTCGCTCAAGCCCGACCACCGCCCGACCGCCGATTACGTGCGCATACTGCGCCGCGATCTGCCACGGCAGCTTCCGGGCATGACGTTCTACTTCCTGCCGGCGGACATGATCACGCAAATCCTGAATTTTGGGCTGCCGGCGCCGCTCGACATCCGCATCGAGGGCAACCGGATCGAGGAGGACCGCGAAGTCGCGGACAAGATCCTCAATCAGATCCGCAACGTTCCCGGCGTGGTGGATGCCCGCGTGCAGCAGCAGTTCGATTACCCGGCGCTGGACATCGACGTGGACCGGACCAAGGCGCTGCAAGCCGCGTACACCGAACGCGACGTCGCCACCGGCGTGCTCAATGCGCTGTCCAGCAGCTTCCAGACCTCGCCGATGTTCTTCCTGAACCACCGCAACGGCGTCAACTACACGCTCTCGCTGATGGCGCCGCAATACGACGAACAGTCGCTGAAAGAGCTCGACAACATTCCGATCACCTCGCCGGCGGCGCGGCGGCCGGCGATCCTGGCCGACCTGGCCACGATCCACCGCGGGCAGGAGATGGCAGCGGTCGATCACTACAACATCCGCCGGGTGATCGACATCTACGCGACCGTGCAGGACCGCGATCTCGGCGGCGCCGGCCGCGATATCGAGCGGATCGCCGATGCAGCGAAGAAGCAGCTGCCGCGCGGCAGCTTCATCACCCTGCGCGGCCAGCTGGAGACGATGTACACGTCGTACGCCAACCTGCTGGAGGGTCTCGGCTTCTCGATCGTGCTCGTCTACCTGCTCATCGTGGTCAACTTCCAGTCCTGGTTCGATCCGTTCATCATCATCACTGCGCTGCCGGCGGCGCTGGCAGGCATCGTGCTGATGCTGTTCTTCGCGGATACGCCGCTCAGTGTGCCGGCGCTGATGGGGGCGATCATGTGCATGGGCGTGGCGACTGCGAACTCGATCCTGGTGGTCTCGTTCGCGCGCGAGCGGCTGGCGACCCACGGCGACGTGTTCGTGGCGGCGGTCGAAGCCGGGTTCACCCGCTTCCGCCCGGTGCTGATGACCGCCCTCGCAATGATCATCGGCATGGTGCCGATGGCGTTCGGGTTGGGCGACGGCGGCGAACAGAATGCCCCGCTCGGCCGCGCCGTGATCGGCGGGCTGCTGCTTGCCACCGTCGCGACATTGGTGTTCGTTCCGGCGGTATTCTGCCTGCTGCACGGCCGCCGCGCCGCCGGAGCGTCGGATGGCGACGCTGCGGCGCCGGTTGTCGGACCATAAGGACGCCAAGGCGCATGCCCGACGGCACTGAAGTCAGGGAACTGCCACCGCCCGAGGCGGAGCAGCAGCAGAAGTCGGCCGCTCGCCGGTCCCGGGTCGCCGTCGTCATCGTCGCGATCGCGATGCTCGCGCTCGGGCTCGGCATTCTGCGCGGGATCGAGGGCCGCCGCCAGGCCGAGGCCACGCTCGCACAGACCACGCGCGAAGACGCGGTGCCGACGGTTACCATCCTTCATCCGCAGCCCAGCGCGCCGGATCAGGAGCTGGTGCTGCCGGGAAATGTGGTGGCCTACACCAGCGCGCCGATCTACGCGCGCACCGACGGGTATCTCAAGCGCTGGTATTTCGACATCGGTGCGCATGTGAAGCAGGGCGACCTGCTCGCGGAAATCGAGGCGCCGGAAGTCGACGAGCAGCTGCGCAAGGCCGAAGCCGATCTGGCGACCGCGCGGGAAAACACCAGCCTGGCGGCCATCACTGCCGCGCGCAGGGAGTACCTGGCGAAATCGCAGTGGGTCTCGGCGCAGGATCGGGACAACGCGGTGACCGCCTATGCCGCCGACAAGGCGATCGAGGCGTCCCGCGCCGCCGACGTGTCGCGGCTCCAGACGCTGCAGTCTTACGAAAAAGTCTACGCCCCGTTCGACGGCGTGATCACCGCGCGCAACACCGATATCGGCCACCTGATCAACGCGGGCGCGGGCGGCACGGCGGCCGAGCTGTTCGCGCTCGCCGCGATCGACCAGCTCCGCATCTACGTTTCGGTGCCGGAGGCGGACGTGCCGGCGGTTCGGGTCGGCGAAACCACCAAGGTGCTGGTGAACGAGTTTCCCGGTGAAACCTTCCGCGGCACCGTTGTGCGCACCGATCACGCGATCGATCCGCAGTCGCGCACGCTGCTGGTCGAAGTGGATGTGGACAACGCCGACCGGCGGCTGTTGCCCGGCGCCTATGCCTTCGTGCATTTCGCCCTGCCGGCTGCCGCGCATTCGGTGACCATCCCCGCCGACGCGCTGCTGTTCCGCGCCGAGGGGCTGCGCGTCGGCGTGGTGCGCGACGGCCGCGCCGAGCTGGTGCCGATCCGGATCGGCCGCGATTACGGCGACAAGGTGGAGGTGGTGTCCGGCCTGAGCGCCGCCGACACGGTGATCGAGAACCCCTCGGATTCGCTGGTCAGCGGCACCGCCGTGCGGGTCGGCAGCGAGAAGAAGGAAAAGCCGCCGACATAGCAGGCCGGCTGCGGGGGAGCGGCGGCACCGCGGCATCCGCGCTGCACCGGAATGTTGCAACAACGCACGCATGGTTTCGCTTGCGGGTTGAACATGCGGCCCGCAGAAGCGCTATGCGCGATGCAGCTTCTGTGGCTTCGGCGAGCTCGTTGCGGGCATGATTGACAAAGCACGGCGGTTTCTGCACCACTTGCCTGTGCAATCGTCCATGGTCTGCCTTGCTGCGCCTTCGTCTCTCACGGTGCCTCGCAACTCCCACTAGGCCCGGCTGGCACGGCGAGCCGCTTACGGCGGCCGCTTCGCAACGGAGACCGATGCCGTTGCGGGACCGGCTTCGCAATCGCCGCGTCCCGGTTCGCTACCAGTTTGTTCCAGCCGCGGGACGGGGTCCCGCATCCGACAGGAGTTGAGAAGGATGGCGATCGGAACCGTCAAGTGGTTCAACGCGACCAAGGGCTACGGCTTCATCATGCCCCAGGACGGCGGCAAGGATGTGTTCGTGCATATCACCGCGGTGCAGGCGGCGGGGCTGAAGGGCCTGAACGACGGCCAGAAGGTCAGTTACGAGATCGCCATGGAACGCGGCAAGGCGGCGGCCACCAACCTGAAGCTCGCGACCTGACCGGCGCGCCGCGACCGCAGCGCCGCCCTACGCCCTGACCACCGAGACCACGCGGGTCGCCCCGGCGGCCCGCATCGCCGTCTCGGCCTCGCCCCGCTTGATGTTGTCCGCGACCCGCGCGGTCAGCACCAGGTGGCCCTGAGCTGCCGCGGCCTCGCGCTGCTCGTGCTGCTCGGCATCGGCGCCGCGGCCGGCCAAGTGCGCGGCACCGCCCGCCGCCAGGCCGGCCGCCGCTGCGGCGGCCACGGCCGGGGCGGCCGCGCCGCCGGTTGCGGCGACCACGCCGGCCGCCAGCAACGCCGCGCCGGCGCCGGCCATGCTGGCATGCAGCGTGCGCACCTGCCGGTCGTCCGGTTCGGTGTGCGGGTCGGCCGCGCCCTGCTCCGGCGTCGCCTCGCCCGCCGGCACCGCGGCCGGCAGGCTCAGATCGGCGCGGTCGAACCCGGCCAGCGTCAGCCGGCCGATCGCGTCCTGCAGCGCCGCGTCGCTCGCGAAGAAGCCGCGCACCTCCTGCACCGTCGGCGCGATCGGCGGCCCCGGTGCGGCGGTGTTGGATCGCGAGTCGCTCATCGGCCTCTCCCTCCTTGGAGCGGAAGCATCCGGTGAGCTGCAACGTCCCCCGACCGGGGGGCGTTCCCGCGCGGGCTAGACGTGCTGGTGGCGGGCGCGAGCGGCGCGCTCGATCGCGGCGGCCGCCAGCGGGTCGAGCCCCAGCTCGTCCTTCACGAACTGCAGCATCTCCAGCGACGGCTGGCTGGCCAGCCGGCCGGCGGCGGCCACCTCGCAGGCGAGCGCATAGGCGGTCTCGCGCAGCCGCGGCTCCAGCGCGTCGCGGATCAGCCGGGTCGCGTGCTTCAGCCCGTCGTCCTCGCGCAGCAGCGACACCGTGGTGTCGGTGGCGATTTCGAGCTGGCGGGTGGAAAAATGCTCGAACACCGGCATGGTCTGGACCAGTTCCGACATCACGCCGATTTCGCGGTCGCTGATGCCGCCGTCCGCCGCAGCCACGAGCACCATGGTGCAGACCAGCGCCTCCTGGGCATCCAAGCCGGGGCGGGCAAGCATAGTCGGGGTCTCCTTTCCGGGGACGCGCGGGGGAACCGACCCTGCCCGCAGCGCCGGGCAAGATCAAGGCAGCGATGCGGTCACTTACCGGGTAGAGCCGGCGGGGCCGCGGCCAGGAACGCGCGGGTTTGCCGCACCGCCTCGGCGAGGCCGACCCGCGCCGGCGCGACGCCGGGCGGAAACGCGGCGAGCAGCCGGCTCGGCATGCGGCGGTCGAGCAGCACGAACACGCCGCGGTCGCTCGCCTGCCGGATCAGCCGCCCGAACGCCTGGCGCAGCCGGAGCCGGGCGATGCGGTCGTCGAAATCGCCGGCCGCGCCGGCCGCGAGGTGAGCCCGGCGCTCGCGTGGGAGGATGTCCGGGCGGGGCCAGGGCACCTTCTCGAACACCACCAGGCGCAGGGCGCGGCCGGGCACGTCGACGCCGTCGCGCATCGCGTCGGTGCCGAGCAGGCAGCTCTCTTCCTCGGTGCGGAAGACGTCGACCAGGGTGGCGTTGTCCATGGCGTCGACGTGCTGGCCCAGCAGCATGATGCCGGCGGCCTCGAGTTCGGGGGCGATGCGGGCGTGCACCGCCTGCAGCCGGCGGATCGCGGTGAACAGGCCGAGCGCGCCGCCGCCGGCCGCGAGGAACAGGGCGCGATAGGCGGCCGCCAGCGCGTCGAGGCTGCCGAGCGCGAGGTCGGTGACGATGAAGGCGCGGGTCTGCGCGGCGTAGTCGAACGGGCT
>JAFAYA010000122.1 GCA_019240635.1 Acidisphaera sp.
AACGTCACCAAGGCGCGCGCGCTGCTCGGCGCCTACGACCGGCGCCGTCGGCTGACCGCGCAGGAGCGGGCGGCGCTGCCGGTGCTCTGCCAGGGCGCGGCGATCCGCTTCCTGTTGACGCGGCTGCACGACTGGCTGTTCACGCCGGCCGACGCCTACGTCACGCGCAAGGACCCGCTCGACTACCTGCGCCGGCTGCGCTTCCACCTGACCGCCGGGGACGAACACGCCTATGGACTCTGACGGGCTCGTCGAGATCTGGACGGACGGCGGCTGCCGGCCCAATCCCGGCCCGGGCGGCTGGGCGGCGGTGCTGCGCTACCGCGATGCCGAGCGCGAACTCTTCGGCGCCGAACCGGCGACGACGAACAACCGCATGGAGCTGACCGCCGCCGCCGCGGCACTCGAATCCTTGCGGCGGCCCTGCCGCGTCGTGCTGCACACCGACAGCGAGTACCTGCGCAACGGCGTCACCCGCTGGCGTGAAGGCTGGGTGCGGCGGAACTGGCGCAACGCCGCCGGCGATCCCGTGGCCAACCTGGACCTCTGGCGGCGCGTGCTGGACGCGGCGGCGCCGCACGACATCGACTGGCGCTGGATACGCGGCCATTCCGGAGACAGTATGAACGAGCGGGTGGACAGGCTCGCGACCGCGGCACGCCGGCAGCTGCCGGCGTGAGCAGCGAGCGGAGGGCAGTGGATACATGCGCATCCTGATCGGCCTGCGCGTCGCCGGGCTGCTGCTGGTCGCCGCGGCGTGGACCACGCAGAGCGCCGCGCCCGGCTCGGCCGCCGCGCCGGAGACGCTGGCCTCGGCGGCGCCGGCGGAAGGCTTCGCGCTGAACACCGGCCTGACCCTGGTGACCTTGGCGGGCCGCGCGACCGCCGCCGACATGCTCGACACGCTGACGCCCGGACGCGCCGTCTTCCTCGTGCTCAGCGACCTGCACGCCGCGGCGCCGTCGGGCGTGACCTATGAACTCTATCTCGACGTGCCGGCCGGCGCGGTGCCGCGCAGGAGCTGGGCGGGGCATGTCGGCACGCTCGACGTCTTTGCCGGCGCGCGCTCCGGCGGAGCGGTGCGGCAGGGGCGGGTCAGCTACGACGTGACCAACGCGCTGGAGCGGCTGCGCGCGCGGCGGGTGCTGGCGCAGGCGGTCACGCTGACGATCGTTCCGGAGCAGCCGCCCGCGGCCGGCGCGCAGGCGGTCATCGGCCGGGTCGATCTCGTCATGCAATAGGGCGTGATCGCCACACCAGCAGGCGGGCGGCGCCGTGCACGCGCTCGGCGAGCGGCGGGCCGAACGGCGGCGCCTCGGCGCGGCCGATCTCGGCGATCAGCAGCGCGGCGGGGGCCAGCGCGCCGACGCGTTGCAGCGCGGCGACGCAGCGCGCCACCAGATCCGCGCCGTACGGCGGATCGAGGAAGACCAGTGCGCACGGGGTGATCGGCGGCGGGTCGAGGGCGTCGCCGGCGAGGATCGTCGCGCTCGCCCGGCAGGCGGCGACGTTGGCGCGCAGCGCCGCCAGCGCCGGCCGCGCGCACTCGATGAAGGTCGCGTGGCCGGCGCCGCGCGACAGTGCCTCCAGCCCGAGCGCGCCGGTGCCGGCAAAGGCGTCGAGCACGCGCGCGCCCTCGACCGCCGTCCTGCCGCCCCAGGGCGCGTGCAGCAGCATGTCGAACAGCGCCTGGCGCACCCGGTCGGCGGTCGGCCGGGTCGCCCGGCCGGCCGGGGCCGCCAGGGAGCGCCCGCGCCAGGCGCCGCCGACGATCCGCATCGGCTAATACCAGCCGGCGGGCGCGTCGACTCTTCCGACGCTTCCGCCGGCTGGTATCGCGCGCCGGGTTGGCGGGCGGCGGCGCGCCAAGCAAAGACTGATACCAACGGTCATTCTCTATGACCGTTGGTATCAGTCGCGCGACCGGGATACTCCGGCTCCATCACGAAGGGAAACGGACCGGGATAGTCCTCGACATAGGCGGTGTGGCTGACCAGCCCGTGCTCCGCCGACCAGTGGTGCAGCTGGTAGGCCGGCGGCTCCAGCACGAAGGCGGAGGGCGCGTCCGGCCGCAGGTCGAGCTCCACCTGGTGCGCCACCGCCGGGGCGATCGAGACCACCGCGCGGGCGATGCGCGTCACCACCGGCCGGTGATGGTGGCCGCAGACGACGCGCTCGACCTGAGGGTGGCGCGCGAGTACGGCGGCGAATGCGCCGGGCTCGCGCAGGCTGATCGCGTCCATGTGGCCGATGCCGCAGATGAACGGCGGATGGTGCATGGCGATGATCGTCGGGCGGTCGGGCCGCGCCGCCAGCGTGCGGTCGAGCCAGGCGAGCCGACGCGCGCACAGCTCCCCATGCGCATGGCCGGGCACCACGGTGTCCAGCATGATCAGGCGGACCGGGTAGTCCTCCACCGCGTACTGCACGAACCCGTCGGCGTGCCGGGTGTCCGGCAGGTGGGCGATCATCGCCTCGCGCCGGTCGTGGTTGCCGGGGATGCAGAAGACCGGCGCCGCGGCGTAGCGGCGCAGCAGCGTGGCGACGACGCCGTATTCCTCCGGCAGGCCGCAATCCGTGAGGTCGCCGGTGATCAGCACCACGTCCGGCGCGGGCGGCCGCCGCGCCACGGCGCGCAGCGCGCGTTCGGCGAGCATCGTGGTCTCGACGACCCGGTAGCAGGCCTGGCCGGGCGGCCGGACGTGCAGGTCGGTCAGTTGCGCGATCAGCACTGGCGTCCTCTCCAGGAGACGGGTTGACGTGCGTCGCCGCTCAGATCGGCAGGCGCCCCTGCGCGGTGGTGACGGTGACGGAGGTGTCGGCGCGGGCGCCGATCTTGCCGTCGGCGAACTGCAGCAGCAGGCGCGCCCCGGGGCGCACCGCGGCGGCGGTGGTGAGCGGCCTGCCGAAGCGGTCGGCGACGAGGACGTAGCCGCGCTGTAAAACCGCCTGCGGGGAGGCGGATTCCAGCCGGGCGGTCATGCCGTCCAGCCGGGCGGCGGTGGCGCGCAGCGAGGCGCGCAGCGGGCCGGCGCTGAGCCGCGCCAGGACGGTTGACGCCTGCGCCCGATGCGCCGCGACGGCGTGGCGCAGCGCCCCCTGCAGCTGCGCCCCGACCAGGGCCAGCGCGCCGCGCCGCGTACCCGGCAGAGCCGGTCCGGCCAGAGCCAGGCGCAGCGCGCGGTCGCCGAGACGCTGACGGGCCGCGCCGAGCAGGGCCTGCGCGTCCGGCACGCCGCGCTCGGCGCGATGCAGCGCCGCGCGGCGGGCGGCCAGCAGGTTGGGCAGGGCCAGGCGCAGCCGCTGGGCGCGATCGGCCAGGCGGTGGCGGGCGAGGTCGAGCACGCCGGGCAGGTCCGGCACGCCGCGCCCGGCCCGATCGAGTGCCGCGCGGCGGCGGGCGACGAGGTGCGGCAGCGCAAGCAGGAGCCGCGCCGCCCGGTCGTCGGCCCGCTGGCGGGCGGTGCCGAGCAGCGACGGCAGGTCCGGCAGGCCGGCCTTGGCCCGGCCGAGATGCAGGCGCCGCTCCTGCGCCAGCCGGTTCAGCGCGCCCGCCATCCGCGCCGCCTTGTGCAGCAGGTCGGAGCTGAGCTCGGTGCGCACCGGCACCGCCAGCTCGGCCGCCGCGGTCGGCGTCGGCGCGCGCCGGTCGGCGGCGTGGTCGATCAGCGTGGTGTCGGTCTCGTGGCCGACCGCGGAGATCAGCGGAATGCCGCAGCCGGCCACAGCGCGCACCACCGCCTCGTCGTTGAAGGCCATCAGGTCCTCGAGGCTGCCGCCGCCGCGCGCGACGATCAGCACGTCGGGGCGTGGAATGCCGTTCCGCGGCAGGCCGCAGAAGCCGGCGATGGCGGCGGCGATGCGCGGCGCCGCGGCCTCCCCCTGCACCGGCACCGGCCACAGCAGGATTTTCCGGGGAAACCGCCGCGCAATGGTGGTGCGGATGTCCTGGATCACCGCGCCACGCTCGCTGGTGATCACGCCGATCACCTCCGGCAACAGCGGCAGCGCCCGCTTGCGAGCCGCATCGAACAGCCCCTCGGCTGCGAGCCGCTGGCGCAAAACCTCGACGCGCTTGAGCAGCGCGCCGACGCCCGCGTACTCCATGCGCTCGACGACGAGCTGATAGGCCGAGCGCTCGCCGTAGCCGGTGATGCGGCCGGTCGCCACCACCTCGACGCCGTTCTCGGGCACCATGCCGAGCCGCCCGACAGCCGACTTCCAGACCACGCCGGCGAGCTTCCCGCCCTCGTCCTTCAGCGAAAGATAGATGTGGCCGGACGGGTAGCGCTTCAGCTCGGTGATCTCGCCGCGGACGCGCACGCGGCCGAAGGCGCCCTCCAGCGCGCGCTTCACCGCGCCGGAGATCTCCGAGACCGTGTATTCCGGGACGTTGGAGACGGGCGGTGCCAGGTCGTCCATGGGTCCACCCTATGCTACGGGCGGGCGGGTTTGAAGGAGAGCGGGCATGCGCGTGCTGGTGGTCGGGTCGGGCGGACGGGAGCACGCGCTCTGCTGGTCGCTGGCGGCGAGCCCGCTGCTGACCCGGCTGTGGTGCGCGCCCGGCAATCCCGGCACCGCCACCTGTGCCGAGAACGTGCCGATCGCGGCGGCCGATATCGCCGCGCTGGTCGGCTTCGCCCGGGAGAACGCCGTCGATCTCGTGGTGCCGGGGCCGGAGGCGCCGCTGGTCACCGGGCTCGCCGACGCGCTCGCGGGGGCGGGGGTCCGTTGCTGCGGCCCGGGTGCGGCGGCGGCGCGGCTCGAGGGCAGCAAGAGCTTCGCGAAAGAGGTCGCGGACGCCGCCGGCATCCCGACGGCGCTGTGGGAGCGATTCGAGGACGCCGGCGAGGCGCTCGCCTTCGTCCGCCGCCGCGGCGCGCCGATCGTCGTGAAGGCTGACGGGCTGGCCGGCGGCAAGGGCGTCGTGGTCGCCGCCAGCACCGAGGCGGCGGAGGCGGCGGTCGCCGACTTCATGCAGGCCCGGCGGCTCGGCGCCGCCGGCGCCGCCGTGGTGATCGAGGAGTGCCTGGCCGGGGACGAGGTGTCGCTGTTCGCGCTGTGCGACGGCACCGACGCGCTGCTGCTCGGCGCGGCGCGCGACCACAAGCGGCTGGGCGATGGCGATACCGGGCCGAACACCGGCGGGATGGGTGCGGTCTCGCCGCCGCCCGGATTGCCGCCGGAGTTTCCCGAGGCGGCGATGGCGGGGATCATCAGGCCGGCCTTGGCCGAGCTGGCACGGCGCGGCACGCCGTTCCGCGGCGTGCTGTTCGCCGGGCTGATGCTGACGGCGGACGGACCGAAGCTGCTGGAGTTTAACGTCCGCTTCGGTGATCCCGAGTGTCAGGTGCTGCTGCTCCGGCTCAAGTCGGACCTGCTGGCCGCCTTGCTGGCGGCGTGCGACGGCGAGCTCGGCGATTTCGACCTGCGCTGGCGCGAGGAGGCGGCGGTCGGGGTGGTGCTGGCGGCCAGAGGCTACCCCGGCGCGGCGGCGCAGGGCGGGGTCATCGCCGGCCTGCCGCAGGCGGCGGAGATACCCGGGGCCTACGTGTTCCACGCCGGCACGGAGGTGCAGGACGGGCGGATCGTTGCCGCGGGCGGCCGTGTCCTCACGGTCTGTGCGCTCGGCGGCGACACCGCCGCGGCCCGCGATTCCGCCTATCGGGCGATCGCCGCGATCGACTGGCCCGACGCGATCTTCCGCCGCGACATCGGCGCGTGAAGCGGTTGGGGCCGCGCCGCCCCAGCACCCCGCCGCCCTTTCCCTTCAACTCACACGAAGGACGAGCTTGTCAGGTTCGTCACCCCGACCAGCGTGATGTGCGTGTTGTCGGACAGCATCAACGTCGTCGAGCCGCCGGCGACGGTGGCGCTGCCCAGCGCCGCGGCGACCGCTCCGCTGCCGTACCCCTGCAAGGTGATGTGATCGGTCGCGGTGTTGAAGCCGCTGATCGAATCGCTGCCGCCGGCTGCGCCGCTGATGAAGGCGAACAGGTCGGTGCCGCTGCCCGCGTACATCGCGGCATTGCCGGTGCCCGCCACGACGGTGGCGTTGGCGCCGGCGCCGACGATCATGTCGGTGCCGCTGCCGGCGTAGATGGCGTCGCTGCCGCCGGTGCCGCTGAAGATCGTGGCGGCGCCGCTGCCGGCGATGACGCTGTCGTTGCCGTTGCCGGCGACGATCTCTTCGGCGCCGCTGCCGCCGAAGAAAAAATTGGCGCCGGTCGTGCCTGAGCCGCTCAGCGTCTCGTTGCCGGCACCCGCGACGATGGTGCTGGCACCTCCGGCGAACAGGAAGTCGCCGTTGCCGCCGCCGAAGATCGCGGTCGGCGCGCTGCCGGCGACGATCACGTTATTGCCGGCCGTGCCGCCGTAGTAGAAGCCGCCGCCCGCGCCGGCGAACACCGCGAGGCTGCCGGTGCCGCCGAACACCGTGGCCGGCAGGTCGCCGGCGCCGCCGATGATAGTGCTGGAGCCGCCGCCGTTGATGAAGGTAAGCGGTCCGGTGCCGCGGAACACTTCTACGCTGGCGGTCGCCACGCTGATCGTGTCGGCGCCCGAACCGTCCGGCGTGAGCGAGGGTCCGTAGACGTTGGAGTTGGCGGTGACGATGGTCGGCGCGGTGGCGCCGGCGTCGATCTGCAGCGCGGCGCTGACGCCGCGGGCGAAGGCGATCGGGCCGGTGCCGGCCGCGCCGGCGGTCGCCAGTTCCAGCGTGCCGCCGAGGATCTGCGTGCCGCCCGTGTAGGTGTTGGCGTGGTTGAGCACCACCCGGCCGTTGGCCGCCGGACCGTACGGCACGTTGCTGCCGATCGTCAGCGGGCCGGAGCCGGAGATCTGGCCGGTCAGCACGAGGGCGGTGCCCGCGGTGCTGCGGACATAGTCGCCGAACGTGTCCACCACGTTGCGCGGCGTGCTCTCAGTCTGGTAGTCGGGTCCGCCGGCCAGCGTGATCGCGTTGGCGAGCGTGACCGAAGCACCGGGCGAGCCGACCGCGGAATCCACCGCCTGGATGCTGCCGGAGAGCGTGATCGCGCCGGTCAGCGTGCCGGTGGGATCGATCTGCA
>JAFAYA010000082.1 GCA_019240635.1 Acidisphaera sp.
TGCCACGCGCTCGGGCTGGGCGCCGTCGAACAGCGTGCAATTGATGATCGTGCGGAAGCCCGCCTGCTTGGCGCGACGGATCGCCGACACGGCCCGATCGAACACGCCGTCCTGGCAGACCGACCTGTCGTGCTCCTCGCGCAGCCCGTCCAGGTGCACCGACCAGGAGAAGTAGCGGCTCGGCTTGAACAGGTGCAGCTTCTTCTCGAGCAGCAGCGCGTTGGTGCAGACGATCACGAATTTTTTCCGCGCGATCGCGCCGGCCACCACCTGGTCGAGCTCCTTGTGCAGCAGCGGCTCTCCACCGGCGATCACCACGACCGGCGCGCCGCACTCGTCCACCGCCTCCAGGCACTCGGCGACCGACAGGCGCTGGTTGAGGATCTCCGGGGGATAGTCGATCTTGCCGCACCCTGCGCACGCCAGGTTGCAGCGGAACAGCGGCTCCAGCATCAGCACCAGCGGATAGCGCTTGCGCCCGGTCAAATGCTGCTTGAGGACATAGGCGCCGACACGCAGCGCCTGGTGCAACGGAACGGCCATGCGATCCTCCCCGAGCTCAGGCGTTCTCGAGCGACACGTCGCTCAGCTCGGCGGGAAAGCGGAAGCGCACGTCCTCGGCCACGCCCGCGAGCGTTGACACCTCGACCTCGCCGAAGTCGCGCAGCCCCTCGATCACGCCCTGCACCAGCGTCTCCGGCGCCGAGGCCCCCGCGGTTACGCCGACCGAGCCGATGCCGGCGAACCACTCCGCCCGCAGCGCGCGCGCGTCGTCGATCAGGTAGCTCGGCTTGCCCAGCTCCTCTCCGATCTCCCGCAGCCGGTTGGAGTTGGAGCTGTTGCGGCTGCCCACCACCAGGATGATGTCCACTTCCTTCGCCAGTTCGTGCACGGCGCTCTGCCGGTTCTGCGTCGCATAGCAGATGTCGCGCACGTCGGGTCCCTTGATCTCCGGGAAGCGCGCCTTCAGCGCGGCGATGATCTGGCGCGTGTCATCCACCGACAGCGTGGTCTGCGTGACGTAGGCGAGTTGCTCCGGGTTGCCAGGCTCGAGCCGCTGCACGTCGTTCACCGTCTGCACGAGATGCACGCGTCCGGGGATCTGGCCGATCGTCCCCTCCACCTCGGCATGGCCGGCGTGGCCGACCAGCACGATCTCCCGCCCGGTGGCGGCGTAGCGGCGGCCCTCGTTGTGTACCTTGGCGACCAGCGGGCAGGTGGCGTCGATCACCGGCAGGCCACGCTCGGCCGCCTGCTCCTCGACGCGCTTGGCCACGCCGTGGGCGGAAAAGATGGTGCGGGCACCCGGCGGGATTTCGTGGATCTCGTCCACGAACACCGCGCCCCGGGTACGCAGGTCCTCCACCACGTGCCGGTTGTGCACGATTTCGTGGCGGACGTAGATCGGCGGGCCGTATTTCTTCAGCGCCCGTTCCACGATCTCGATCGCCCGCTCGACCCCGGCGCAGAAGCCGCGGGGCTGGGCCAGGATGACGCGCAGCATGCACTCGCTCCAGCACGAAGGCGGACACGGCGGGAACGCGGTGCCGTCCGCCCGGGACGATATGGGCTCGGGATAGCCGGGCTCCGACCGAGCCGGCGTATATTACACGCCGGGGGCGAAGCCCGGCAATGCTGGGAACCACAGTCCTGTGGCGGATCGGCAACAGAACGTACCCCGGACAGCGTCGAGACCGGGCCGGCCGGTGGTTTGGCGCGTTCTGCTATCCTACCGTTCGGCGGACCCCGACTCGACAGCGCCGCGCAAGAGGAGGAAATGGCGCGTGGCGGCGCCGATCGCGAAAGGGAGCGTGCACGAGAAGCGTGCCGGGGAGCACAGCCGGGAGAACGGCAGCTGCTCTTGTCGGACGCTCTCTCGCGGAGGCTCTCTGGCGAACGCCCTGTCGGGGGCGCTCTCGGGCGGGCGGTGTCGCTACGGGGTCCTAGGGAAGCGCGGAGGAAAGGTGCTGGATGGCGCCGGATGCGGTGATGGCGGAGGCGGAGCTCTCCTTGCCCGAGGCGATGGCGGGCTGCGCGCAGCGGGTGGAGCAGGCGCTCGAGGCGCTGCTGGCGCTGCCTGAAGGCGCGGAGGCGCGGCTGACCGAGGCGATGCGCTATGCCACGCTCGGCGGCGGCAAGCGGCTGCGCGCCTTCCTGGCGATGCAGGGTGCGGCGCTGTTCGCGGTCAGCGAGACCTGTGCTGCGCGCGTCGCGGCGGCGATCGAGATGCTGCACGCCTATTCGCTCGTGCATGACGACCTGCCGGCGATGGATGACGACGATCTGCGCCGCGGCCGCCCCTCCACGCACCGCGCCTTCGATGAGGCGACCGCCATCCTGGCGGGCGATGCATTGCAGACCCGCGCCTTCGAGGTGCTGGCCGAGCCTGACACGCATTCCGACCCGCAGACGCGCTGCGAGCTGGTGGCCGCGCTCGGCGCCGCTGCCGGCTGCCGCGGCATGGCCGGCGGGCAGATGATCGACATGCTGGCGCAGGGCGCGCCGCTGACCCAGGCCGAAATCGTCCGCCTGCAGGCGCTGAAGACCGGGCGGCTGATCCAGTTCAGCGCCGAAGCGGGGGCGATCCTCGGCCGCGCGCCCTGGCCGCAGCGCCAAAGCCTGGCCGGCTATGGCCGCGACCTCGGCGCTGCCTTCCAGATCGCCGACGACCTGCTGGATGCGCTCGGCTCGACCGAGGAGACCGGCAAGACCGCCGGCAAGGACGCGGCCGCCGGCAAGGCGACACTGGTCGCCATCCTCGGGCCCGAGCGGGCGCGCGCCCAGGCCGAGCTGCTCGCTGAACAGGCCGCCAGCCATCTCGACGGGTTCGGCCGGCGTGCCGATCTGTTGCGGCGCCTCGCCGCCTACGTCGTCTCGCGCAGGAGCTGAAGACGGATGAACCAGATTTCTGCGCCAACCACTCCGGGGGGACGCCCCGCCACCCCACTGCTCGATCGCGTGCGCACGCCCGCCGATCTGCGCAACTTTTCCGCCGAGCAGCTGCGCCAGCTGGCCGACGAGCTGCGCGCCGAGACGATCGACGCCGTCTCCGTCACCGGCGGCCATCTCGGCGCTTCGCTCGGCGTCGTCGAGCTCACCGTCGTGCTGCATGCGGTGTTCGACACGCCGCAGGATCGGCTGATCTGGGACGTCGGCCACCAGGCGTATCCACACAAGATCCTGACCGGACGACGTGACCGCATCCGCACGCTGCGGCAGGGCGGCGGGCTGTCCGGCTTCACCCGGCGCGCCGAGAGCGAGTACGACCCGTTCGGCGCCGCCCACTCCTCCACTTCCATCTCCGCCGGCCTGGGCATGGCGGTGGCGCGCGACCTGATCGGCGAAAAACACAATCATGTGGTTTGCGTGATCGGCGACGGGGCGATGAGCGCCGGCATGGCGTACGAGGCGATGAACAACGCGGGATCGCTGCACTCGCGCCTGATCGTCATCCTCAACGACAACGACATGTCGATCGCCCCGCCGGTGGGGGCGATGAGCGCCTATCTCAGCCGGCTGATCTCCTCGCACAGTTTTCTGACCCTGCGCGAGCTGGCGGCGCGCATGGCGCGGCGATTCCCGAAAGGCATCGAGCGCACGGCGCGGCGGGCCGAAGAGTTCGCCCGCGGCATCCTGACCGGCGGCACGCTGTTCGAAGAACTCGGTTTTTACTACGTCGGCCCGATCGACGGGCACAACATCGACCACCTGCTGCCGGTGCTCCGCAACGTGCGCGAGGCCGAGGAGAGCGGGCCGATCCTGGTGCACGCCATAACCCGCAAAGGCAAGGGCTACGCGCCGGCCGAGGCGTCCGCCGACAAATACCACGCGGTGTCGCGCTTCAACGTCGTCACCGGCGCGCAGGAGAAGGCGCCCCCCACGCCCGGGAAAGTGGCGCCGCCGAGCTACACGAAAGTGTTCGCCGACAGCCTGATCGACGTCGCCGCCATCAATCCCCGCGTTGTCGCGATCACCGCGGCGATGCCGTCCGGCACCGGGCTCGACCGGTTCGCCGCCCGTTTCCCGGAACGCTGCTTCGATGTCGGCATCGCCGAGCAGCACGCCGTCACGTTCGCCGCGGGCCTGGCGACCGAGGGGATGGTGCCGTTCTGCGCGATCTACTCGACGTTCCTGCAGCGCGCCTACGACCAGGTGGTGCACGACGTGGCCATCCAGCGCCTGCCCGTGCGTTTTGCGATGGACCGCGCGGGCCTGGTCGGCAACGACGGGGCGACGCACGCGGGCAGCTTCGACCTGGCCTATCTCGGCTGCCTGCCGGGGTTCGTGCTGATGGCGCCGTCGGACGAGGCGGAGCTGCGGCACATGGTCACCACCGCGGCGTCGATCGGCGACCAGCCGAGTGCCGTGCGCTATCCGCGCGGCGAGGGCACGGGCGTGAAGCTGCCTGAGCGCGGCGAAGTGCTGCCGGTCGGCCGCGGGCGCATCCTGCGCGAGGGCAACAATGTCGCGATCCTCTCGCTCGGCACGCGCCTGCACGACGCGCTGCGCGCCGCCGACGAGCTCGCGGCGCGCGGCCTGCCGGCCACGGTGGCCGACGCGCGCTTCGCCAAGCCGCTCGACACGAAACTGATCGAGCAGCTCGCGCGCCATCACGAGGTGCTGGTGATCATCGAGGAGGCCGCGGTGGGTGGGTTCGGCAGCCACGTGCTGCACCACCTGGCCTGGGCGGGGCTGCTGGATGGCGGCCTGAAGGTGCGGCCGATGGCGCTGCCCGACTGCTTCATCGACCACGCGAGCCAGTCCGTCCAGCTCGCCGAGGCGCACCTGACCGCCCGCGACATCGTCGCGACCGCGCTCGCGGCGCTCGGCATCGGCGAGCGAAGCCTGCCGCGCGTCGTTCCGTCGCGATGACGCGGCTTGCCCGACGCCTCCTGCTGCGGCTGGGACTGGCCGGGCTTGCGGCCCCGCCCGTGCTGGCGCTGGCCCAGGATGCCGCGGCCGAGCAGGCCCCCATCCGCAAGCTGGACGACGCCATCCTCGACGTGATGAAGGCGGGCCGACAGAGGCCATTTCGGGAGCGCTACAAAAGCCTGGAGCCGGCGCTGACGCAGGCGATCGACATCGCGGCGGTGCTGCAGGGCGCCGTCGGCCTCGCCTGGTCGAGCATCCCGCCGGCGCAGCAGGGTGCGCTGACGGCGGAGTTCCAGCGCTTCACGGTCGCCACCTACGTGGCCAATTTCGACAGCTTCAGCGGCGAGCGGTTCGAGCTGGACAAGCAGCTCCGCGCGGTCGGCGCCGAGCAGGTCGTGCAGACGCGGCTCGTTCGCCCCTCCGGCGAGACGACTCGCATCGACTATGTCATGCGCCAGTCCGACGGCGCGTGGCGGGCCGTCGACGTGCTGCTGGACGGCTCGATCAGCCGGGTCGCGGTGCTGCGCTCGGATTTCCGCTCGCTGCTCGCCTCCGGCGACGGCGCGGCGCTGCTCGACAGCCTGCGGCGGAAGGTCTCCGACCTCTCCGCCGGGACCCTGCAGTAGTCCCGCGACGATGGTCCTGCTGGAAATCACCGTGGCGGCGCTGGCTGCCTTCGGTCTGGTGCAAGCGATGAGCGGGCTGTTCGCGGTCCGCCGGTTCCGCCGCAAGCCCGCCGTCGCACCGGGCGGGCGCGACGATCCGTGGCCGGCGGTGACGATCCTCAAGCCGCTGCACGGCGATGAGCCGATGCTCGAAGAGGCGCTCGCCTCGTTCTGCGCCCAGCGCTACCCGCGCTTCCAGATCGTGTTCGGCGTGCAGGACGCCGCCGACCCGGCGCTCGCCGTCGTGCGGCGGCTGCGCGAGCGTTTTCCGGCCTGCGACATCGACGACGTCGTGGATGGCACGCCGCACGGCCCGAACCGCAAGATCGGCAATCTCATCAATATGTTCCCGCGCGCCCGGCACGATGTGCTGGTGATCGCCGACAGCGACGTGCACGTCGCCCCGGACTATCTCGAGCGCATCGTCGCGGCGCTGCGGGTACCCGGGACCGGGCTCGTGACGACGCTCTATTCCGGCCTGCCGGCGCGGCCGGGCCTGCCCTCGGCGCTCGGTGCGACGCAGATCAGCCATGTCTTCCTGCCCGGCGCGCTGCTGGCGCGCGGCCTCGGCCGGCAGGACTGCCTGGGGGCGACGATGGCGCTGCACCGCGAGACCCTGCTGACGATCGGCGGGCTGCACGCGCTCGCCGACCACCTAGCCGACGACGCGGTGCTCGGCCGGTTGGTCGGCGCGCAGGGTCTGAGCGTCGGCCTGGCGGCGACCGTGCCGGCCACCACGGTTCCCGAGAGCCGGCTGCACGCCCTATTCTACCATGAGTTGCGTTGGGCGCGCACGATCCAATCGCTGGTGCCGGTCGGCTTCGCGCTGTCGGTCCTACAGTTCCCGATCTTCTGGGCGGCGCTGTCGGTCGGTCTCTCCGGAGGTGAGGAATGGGCGTTCGGCCTGTTCGCGCTGAGTTGGGCGGCGCGGGCCGGCATCGCCCGCGGCATCGACCGCGCGCTCGGCCTCCCCACCTCCGCCCCGGTCTGGCTTCTGCCGCTGCGCGACCTTATGTCCGTCTTCGTCATCCTGGCGAGCTATCGGGGTGGCGAGGTAAGATGGCGCGGCGAGGTGCTGCGGGTGGACCGGCCGCGCTACGCGCCGCGGTATGCGGCCGCGCGCTATGCGCCGGCGGCTTATCCGCGAGCCCGCTATCCCCGCACCTTGGGCGAGGGCTGAGAAAGGGATAACGCCTGACCATGATGAAGACGCTGTTCCTGCAGCCGCCGTCCTTCGATGGCTTCGACGGCGGCGCTGGCTCGCGCTATCAGGCGAAGCGCGAGATCCGCTCGTTCTGGTACCCGACCTGGCTCGCCCAGCCCGCGGCGCTGGTCGAGGGCAGCAAGCTGATCGATGCGCCGCCCGCTGGCATCGGGCTCGACGACGTCGTCGCGGAGGCCGGGCGATACGATCTGGTAGTGATCCACACCTCGTCGCCTTCCTTCGCCAACGATGCCAGGGTGGCGCAGGCGCTGAAGGACGCCAATCCCGCGCTCAGGATCGGCTTCGTCGGCGCCAAGGTCGCGGTGCAGCCGGAGGAGAGTTTGCAGCAGGCGCCCGCGGCCGACTTCGTCGCGCGCAACGAGTTCGACTTTACGATCAAGGACGTGGCGGAAGGCCGCGACCTCGCCGACATCGCCGGCCTGTCCTGGCGCGACGAGTATGGCCACGCCGTACACAACGGGGATCGCGAAGTCCTCGAGGACATGGACCGCCTGCCATTCGTGACGACGGTCTATCAGCGCGACCTGCGCATCGAGGACTACTTCATCGGCTATCTCAAGCACCCCTACGTCTCGCTGTACACCGGCCGCGGCTGCAAATCGCGCTGCTCCTTCTGCCTGTGGCCGCAGACCGTGGGCGGCCATCGCTACCGCGTGCGCAGCCCGGGCCACGTGGTCGAGGAAGTGCGGCTGATCCAAAAAGTCTTCCCGAAATGCCGGGAAATCTTTTTCGACGATGATACCTTCACCGACGACCTGCCGCGGGCCGAGGCGATCGCGCGCGAATTGGGGAAACTTGGCGTCACCTGGTCGTGCAACGCGAAGGCCAACGTGCCACGCGAGACCTTGAAGGTGCTGCGCGACAACGGGCTGCGCCTGCTGCTGGTGGGCTACGAGAGTGGCAACCAAAAAATCCTCTACAACATCAAAAAAGGCCTGCGGATCGAGGTGGCGAAGAAGTTCACGCGCGACTGCCACGAACTCGGCATCAAGATCCACGGCACGTTCATTCTGGGCCTGCCCGGCGAGACGCAGGAAACGATCGAGGAGACGATCCGCTACGCCGTTGAGCTCAACCCGCACACCTTGCAGGTGTCACTCGCCGCACCGTACCCCGGCACCCTGCTGCACCGGCAGGCGGTGGCGAACGGGTGGCTGGATGCGGGCCACGCCGAGCTCGTGGACGCGCACGGCATCCAGATTGCGCCGCTGCACTATCCGCATCTCTCGCACGTCGAGATATTCGACAGCGTGGAGGAGTTCTATCGCCGCTTCTACCTGCGCGCGCCGAAGATCGCGTCGATCGTCGGCGAGATGCTGCTGAGCCCGCAGATGATGGTACGTCGCCTGCGCGAGGGGCGGGAGTTCTTCCACTTCCTGCGCGAGCGCCAGGTGGCGAAGGCGCCGCCGCTTCCGGAGAAGGCCGAGGCGGCCTGACCGGAGTCGTCAACTCGGCGCCCCCCCGCTTCGCGTGAAGCGGGTGATCCTCACGGCCGACGATTTCGGCCTCTCGATCGGGGTCAACGAGGCGGTGGAGCGGGCGCACCGCGCGGGCATCCTGACCGCCGCGAGCCTGATGGTGGCGGGGCCGGCGGCCGCGGATGCGGTGCGGCGGGCGCGCGCGCTGCCGGGGCTGCGCGTCGGCCTGCACCTCGTCGTGATCGACGGGCCGGCGATGCTGCCGCCCTCCGCCATTCCCGACCTCGTGGATGCGCGCGGCTGGTTCGGCGCGGAGCAGGTGCGGCGGGGTTTCGCGTATTTCTTCCGCCCGCGCGTGCGCCGCCAGCTTGCGGCGGAGATCGCCGCGCAGTTCGCGGCGTTCGCCGAAACCGGCCTGCCGCTCGATCATGCCGACGCGCACCGGCACATGCACGCCCACCCGCTGATCGGCCGGCTGCTGATCGACATCGGCCGCGCGCACGGACTGCGCGCGCTGCGCGTCCCCGCCGAGCCGGCATCCGTGGTGCGCGCGTGCGGCGAGCGCGTCGGCGTTGGGGCGCGCGCGCTGCACGCCTGGACGCGGCTGCTGCGGGCGCAGGCGCGCCGGGCCGGACTGGTCACCAACGACCATGCCTTCGGCATCGCCTGGAGCGGACGCGTGACGGCGGCCCGGCTGCGCCGTCTGGCGGCGCATCTGCCCGACGGGCTCAGCGAGATCTACCTCCATCCCGCCACCCGGCGCGACGCCTTGCTCGAAAGGCGGATGCCAGGCTACCAGCACGAAGCGGAATTTGCCGCTCTCGTCGATCCCGGGGTCGCCGAGGCTTTGCGCGCCGCCGGTGCGACGCTGACGACCTACGCGGCGGGAGCTAGCGGATGAGCCCGGTCAGCGGACTCGAGGGGTCGGCGCCCATCCGTCGCGGCATCCGCCCGGCCAGACGGCAGAGCCGCCCGGCCTCGACCGCCGCCTTCATGGCGCCCGCCATGCGCACGGGGTCGCGCGCATGCGCGATCGCCGAGTTCAGTAGCACGGCGTCACAGCCGATCTCCATCGCGATCGCCGCGTCCGAGGCGGTGCCCACACCAGCGTCCACCAGCACCGGCACGTTCGCCTGCTCGATCAGGATCGAGATCATCGCGGGGTTCTGGATGCCGAGTCCCGAGCCGATCGGCGCGCCGAGCGGCATGATGGCCACACAGCCCATCTCCTCGAGCCGCTTCGCCGCCACCGGGTCGTCGGCGCAATAGACCATCACCTCGAACCCGTCGCGGATCAGCGCCTCGGCCGCCTCGAAGGTCGCGGGCATGTCCGGATAGAGGTACGGCGGCGGACCCAGCACCTCCAGCTTGACGAGGCTCCAGCCGCCCGCCTCGCGCGCCAGCCGCAGCGTGCGCACCGCGTCCTTCGCGGTGTGGCAGCCGGCGGTGTTGGGGAGGTACGTGTAGCGCTTGGGATCGACGAAATCCTGCAGCATCGGCGCGTTCGGGTCCGAGAGGTTCACCCGCCGCACCGCGACGGTGACAATCTCCGCCCCGCTCGCCTCGATCGCGGCGGCGGTCTCGGGCAGATCCTTGTATTTTCCGGTGCCGACCACCAGCCGGGAGCGGAACCGCCGCCCGGCAACCGTCCAGGTGTCCTCGCCGGGCTGGATCGATCCGTCCAACTCAGCCTCCTCCGATGAAGTGCACGATCTCCAGCGCGTCGCCGGAGGCCAGCCAGGTCCTTTCATAGGCCGAGCGCGGCACGATCTCCTCGTTGCGCTCGACCGCCACTTTGCGTCGATCCAGCCCGAGCGAGGCGATCAGTGCTGCGACCGTCACCGGCGCGTCGAGCGAACGGGTCTCGCCGTTCACCATCAAGGCCAGATGTGGCATGCCGGGATAATGGTTAGCGCCGCCACGGCCTGCAAGGAAGCCGCGGCCGCGGGCCGTCCCGGCCAGGTTGTCACGCGCGAAGCAGATCGCACAGGCGCCGGGCGATCAGCGCGGGGTCGTCCTGCCTGAGGCACATGGGGTTGCAGCGAATGACACCGTCCGAAAGGCGTGCGTGATCGACATGGATCGGCGGGATGCCCCGCTGAAGCTGCTCGACAAGTCCAAGCGCATCGAGCCTCGCTCCGGCGTCGAGAGCGAGTTCGAGCAGCGGCACCTCGCCCTCCTCGACGACGCGTGCGGAGGCGTAGGGCACGCCGCGTAGGCCAGCGGCGATCTGCTGGATCTGAGCGAGCCAGGAATTGCGGCGCACGACCGGGTCTTGCGCAAGGAAAAGCCGCAACGCGGTGAGCAGCCCGACGATCTCTTCCTTGCCTACTTTGCACGGTCGGCCCACCCCGTGATGGGGCGCGCCGGGGAGCCGCGCCTTGTCGATGAGCGCTGGCGGCGGCGACCAGAGATGCCAGTCGATGTCGAGGTCGAGATGCTGCAGTGCCGCGGCCATGACGAGGTCGCGTCGTCCGCACAGTATCCCGGAGGCCTGCGGCCCGCGTAACGCCTTGCCGCCGCTGAACACGACGAGGTCAGCCCCCTCCCGGATAAACCGCCTGAGGTTCTCCGCCGGCGGCAGCTGCGCAGCGGCATCGACCAGCACGGGGATGCCCGCGGCGCCCGCGACCCGCACGACCTCGGGCAGGATCGGCCGTGACCAGGGTTGTGCGACGTAGTGTATGGCTGCCGTGCGATCGGTAATCGCGTCGGCGAGTTCCCAGGCCTCGGCGTCGCGCACCCCGGCGCCGCTGAACCGATCCGCGATGCCGACTTCGACGATGCGGACCCCGGCGGCGCGCACGGCGTGGTCGTAGAAATTGCGCTGGCTGCGCACCATGACGACCTCGGCCTTCATGCCGCCGGTGTCAGGCAGGCGATTCATCTTCCCGGGATCGAGCCGGGTGACGCACGCGGCCGTCCCGAGGAGCAGCCCGGCCGCGGCACCCGACGTGACATACCCGGCCTCTGCGCCGGTCGCCTCCGCGATGATTGCCCCTGCCGTCGCCTGAAGCTCGGCGATCTCGACACAGGCCTGCGCGGCCTCGGCCATCGCCTGCGCCACCTCGTCCGGCAGGATCGCGCCGGAAAGCCGCGTCGCCGGTCCCTTCGCATTGACGATCACGCGCACGCCCAGACGGTCGTAGATGCTGCTCATCGCCGGCGTCTCAGGTTCCGTCGAGTCCTGGGCCTGGATCACGCGCCCGTCAACTCGACCTCATCGAGGATTACGGCGTTTTTCGCGACACGCTGCTCGCAAAATCCCGGGTAGTGCATCAGTTTGAATTTAGGGGGCGCGTCGCGTCCAGATAGCTGAACCAACCAAGGCCACGATCTCAAGCGCCACTCCCAGCGCGATGAGGGCCAGTCCGACGTGGTTGGTGGCAACCTTTAAGTCGCGCAAACTCGCGTTGAACGAGGCGCACGTCTCGCATTGCGGGGGGAGTGACATTGCCTTCCACTGAAAGACCAATCCAGCAAGGATCAGGATCGCGCCTAATGCCATTGCGATAAGCTGAGGCTTAAGGATCAAGGTCGCCCGTCTCCTAATCATGCTCGTTCCCTGCCGTAAAAATTATGATATGCTTACCGCCAAGCAGGAGACGGAGTCGATGCCCAAAGGCCCCCGAGGCGAAAAGCGCCCCGCCGACGTGATCGGCGCGGCCGTCAGAGTTGCCCGTATCAGCATCGGCGAGGAGACCGACGAGCGGGAGCCGGTCGGCAACGCGGCGGCGCAACTCGGCCGGCTCGGCGGGGCGGCACGGGCGAAAAAGCTGACGGCGAAGCGCCGAGCGGAGATCGCGAAGAAGGCGGCGGCGGAGCGATGGCGGACAGCCAAGGAATAGATTTGGAATAATTTTGCTTGATTCTGCCAAGGAGGGAGGGCATCATCGGCGAGGAGAGCAGTAAGGGTTTGTCCTCCTGTGCCCGTCCGCAGCCATAACGAATTTCTCGCCGATTTCAAAACGCACCTGCACATTTTTGTAGATGAACTGGATGCCGCCTACGCGGAGTACCGCGAGAAGACTCGCGAGTTAGCGCCAAAGCTGGAGAGCCGTACGAAGGCTGGGATAATCCGTGATTTGGCGGCACGCCGAATGCGCGAGGTGTGCGAAAAGACAAAGGGTGCTCAGTTCATCCGAAGGGGCAATCTCGGCGTTGTTGGTTGGGTTAACAACTGGATTCTGCGCCCCAAAAAGCTCGCCGATGGTTTCAAGGTTGCGGTAAGCCCAACCTCGGCATCTAGAGCCTATAACCGTAATGAGGTGCCAGCGTCACTGAGCGGCGCCTTGCTGTCCGAACCTCCGGCAACATGCCTGTATCTCGGCTGGATAATTCCGGAAAATGCCCCGGAGAGGATCGCGAAGTACGTGGTCTGTAACAACCAGTTCGGTGAGATCGCCTGGGTACACCCCCTGGACGAGGATTCCCCCCCGCCGGCACAACGCTTGCCAATCGAGAGACCACCTCAGCCTGGCGACGACACGCGCCGGGTACGGGTGAGGGTAGGCGCTGGGCGGAAGGCCAATGGGTGAGCGGTTCAATGGTCGCATGCTGGCGCTCGCACGGCAGGTGCGCCGTATGAGCCAAACGGATCTCGTGCGCGCCCTCGGGGGCATATTGGCTCAGGGTACACTGTCAAAAATCGAGCACGGGCGCTTTCAGCCGGAACCCAAAACAGTAGACGCGCTTGCTGCGGCACTCCGCGTGCGGCCCAGTTTCTTCTTTGACTCCTCGTACCTGCGCGAGCCAATGGTGAGCTACAGCAGGCGGCGCCAAAAGCTTTCGGCGACAGAGCTTCAGGCGCTCTACGGGTTGGCCGAGATTTATCGGCTCAATCTACGGAAGTGCTTCGGAGCAATCGAGATCGAGGAGCGGTTACCGTCCGCTCCTTCGATTGATCCTGATGCCTTTGGCGGGCGGATCGAAGATATCGCCGCGGCCGTGCGTCAGCGATGGAATCTGCCTCGCGGGCCGGTGCATGACCTGACTAAGACGGCCGAAGACGCTGGCGTCGTGATCGTACCATTTGACTTCGGTACGCCTCTAATTGATGGATTCTGTCAACACGCTCACGATGGATTGCCGCCGCTGGTTTTTCTAAACACTGGTCAACCGAAGGACCGATGGAGGTTCAGCTTGGCGCACGAAATTGGGCATCTGGTGATGCACACGACGCCAAACCCTGAGCAGGAGCGACAGGCCAACCAGTTCGCGGCATCCCTTTTAATGCCGGCGCAGGAATTTTCCCCTGACGTTGATCCTCCATCGATACCGCGCTTCATCGAGCTAAAGGCGTATTGGGGTGTTGCCATTCAGGCTCTGTTCTATCGCGCTTGGCAGATCGGAAAGATCAGTGACCGCCAGTTTCGGTACTTTTTGGCGGAGATCAGCCGACGCGGATGGCGAAAGGGCGAGCCAGTCGATCTGTCCCATTTGAAGGAGGAGCCAACGACACTCCGATGGGTGGTGGAGGCACACCTGAATGAACTGGGGTACACAGAAGCGGAGATGGGCGATTTATTCGGATTGGAGCAACATGATCTTAGAGCGATGTACCCGGTCACTGCGCGACGCCCGAAGCTACGCCTCATCGTCAACGAGCGATGATGCTTGACGGTAAGCAGAGAATTTCATATTATGCCCGGCATGAACAAATTGCCGGCTGCCAAGCGCGTCCAAATCCTTTCGATGCTGGTCGAAGGTTCGTCCATGCAGTCGATCGCCCGCGTGGCAGATGTCTCCTTCAACACGGTCGACAAGCTGTTGAAGAACGCCGGCGAGGCTTGCGAGGCGTTCCACGATGCGACCGTGCGCGGCGTGAAGGCCAAGCGGGTTCAGTGCGATGAAATTTGGAGCTTCGTTTATGCGAAGCAGCGGAACGTAAAGACGGCCAAGGCGGCTCCGCCCGGCGCTGGTGATTGTTGGACGTGGACGGCTTTGGATGCCGACAGCAAGCTAATCATTGCCTGGACAGTCGGCGGCCGGGACGCAGGCTACGCGCACATGTTCATGCAGGACGTGGCGGCCCGGCTCGCCAGTCGCGTGCAGCTCACCACCGATGGCCACAGGGCTTATCTGGCGGCCGTAGAAGATGCCTTCGGGGCTGATATCGACTACGCGATCCTAGACAAGCTGTACGGCGCCGCGCCCGAGCCGGCTGGCCGCTACAGCCCGGCTCAGTGCATCGGCGCCGTGCGCCGCCGGGTCGAAGGAAACCCCGATCCGAAACACGTCTCTACCAGCTATGTTGAGCGCCAGAACCTCACCATGCGGATGCAGATGCGGCGCTTCACGCGGTTGACCAATGCATTCAGCAAGCGGGTTGAGGGGCACCGCTACACGCTGGCGCTGTTCTATGTCTGGTACAACTTCGTCCGCATTCACAAGACACTGCAGGTCACCCCGGCGATGGCAGCCGGTCTCACCGATCGGCTTTGGAGCATGGGGGACGTGGTCGCGCTGATCGACGCCGCTGCGCCGGAACCGAAGGCTCGCGGTCCCTACATGACCAAGGCGAAGCGGGCTGCTCTGGCCGCCGGAAATTCAAAGTGACGCACTACCAAATCCCGCACCGGTTGGACCAGCGCGTCCGGCTGTGCTAGCGCGAGGCGATGCGCACGCCGCTGATCGCCGTGCTGAACGGGCCGAACACGAACCCGCCGAGCCTGCGCCAGCCGCATCGCTGCGCCTGGACGGCTCTCGACGGCGTTCCCCCCGACACCGCCGTGACGCCGATGGCAGCGTTCCCGACGGAGCAGAGGGCATGACCAACGTGCCGTTCGATCCGCAGGCCGTGCGCATGCTGGCCGCCATCCTGAACGAGACCGGGCTGACGGAGATCGAAATCGCCGAGAAGGACAGCCGCATCCGCCTGGTGCGCGCACCCCCCGCCGCCGCCCCGGCCCTGCCCGCCGCGGCGCCGTTGCCGCTATCCGCCCCCCCGCCAGCGGCGGGCGACGACGCCAAGCACCCCGGCGCCGTGCTGAGCCCGATGGTCGGCATCGCGTACCTCACGCCCGATCCCGGTGCCGCTCCCTTCGTCACCCCCGGCCAGGCGGTCGCGGCCGGGCAGACCCTGCTGCTGATCGAGGCGATGAAGACGTTCAACCAGATCAAGGCCCCGAGGGCCGGCACGGTCACCCGCATCCTGGTCGCCACCGGCGCCCCCGTCGAGTACGGCGAGCCGCTGCTGATCCTCGAATAAGCCGCGGGAGAGGCGGCTTGTTGCAGAAAATCCTGATCGCCAACCGCGGCGAGATCGCGCTGCGCATCCAGCGCGCCTGCCGGGAGATGGGCATCCCGACCGTCGCCGTGCACTCCACGGCGGATGCCGAGGCGATGCACGTCCGCCTGGCCGACGAGAGCGTCTGCATCGGCCCGCCGGCGGCGCGCGAGAGCTACCTCAACGCCGCCGCCCTGCTTTCGGCGGCGACCATCACCGGGGCCGACGCGGTCCATCCCGGCTACGGGTTTCTGAGCGAGAACGCCGACTTCGCGGAGATGGTGGAGGCGCACGGCCTCACCTTCATCGGCCCTTCGCCCGAGCACATCCGCGCCATGGGGGACAAGATCGCGGCCAAGGCGGCGATGGCCGCGTTCGGCGTGCCGGTGGTACCGGGGTCGGAGGGGGCGGTGGACGATGTGGCGACCGCCCGCGCCGTCGCCACCCGGACCGGCTATCCCGTGCTGGTCAAGGCGGCGGCCGGCGGCGGCGGGCGCGGCATGAAGGTGGCGCGTGATCCCGAGGGCCTCGAGGACGCCTGGCGCATCGCCCGCGCCGAGGCAAAGGCCGCGTTCGGCAGCGACGCCGTCTATCTCGAGCGCTATCTCGACCGGCCCCGCCACATCGAGCTGCAGGTGCTGGCAGACGGCCAGGGCGGGGTCGTGCATTTCGGCGAACGCGACTGCAGCATCCAGCGCCGCCACCAGAAGCTGCTGGAAGAAGCCGGCTCGCCGGCGATCAGCCCGGCCGAACGCGACGCGCTCGGCGCCCGCGCCACGGCCGCGCTGAGGCGGTTCGGCTACCGCAACGCCGGCACCCTCGAATTCCTGTACCAGGACGGCGCCTTCGCCTTCATCGAGATGAACACCCGCCTGCAGGTCGAGCACCCCGTGACCGAGATGGTCTGCGGCGTCGACCTGGTCAGCGAGCAGATCCGGATCGCCGCCGGCCAGGCGCTCGGCTACGGCCAGGCCGATATCGGCTTCACCGGCCACGCCATCGAGTGCCGGATCACCGCCGAGGACCCGCAGGACTTCCAGCCCGCCCCCGGCCGGGTCAGCGCCTACCATCCGCCGGGCGGCCCGGGCGTGCGGGTGGACAGCGCGCTCTACTCGGGCTGCGAGGTGCCGCCGTTTTACGACAGCATGGTGGGAAAACTGATCGTGCACGCACCGACGCGCGCGGCGGCCATCAACCGCCTGCGCCGCGCACTCGACGAGTTCGTCGTGGTCGGCATCCCCACCACGCTGCCGCTGCACCGCCGCATCGTCGACGACCCGACGTTCCAGGCCGGCCAGTGCACGATCCACTGGCTGGAGCGGTTCGTCGGCGCGGATGCGCCGGATTGAGCTGCGGTCCGGCCTGAGACGGCGGCAAACCGGCACGTCCGGGATCGGCCCATGGCGCCCGCACCGCGTGACGGCCTATGGTGTCGCCACACCGGCCGCTGTTTCCGTGACGCGCATGTCCCGCCGCTCCTTCGAGATCACGCCGGACCTGATGCTGCGCGCCTACCGCGCCGGCCTGTTCCCGATGGCCGAGACGCGGCGGGGTGAGCGGCTCTATTGGCTCGATCCCGAACAGCGCGGCGTGCTGCCGCTCGATCGCTTCCACCTGCCGCGGCGGCTGCGGCGCACCGTCTTCGCCGCCGACTACGCCGTCGCCGCCGACCGCGACTTCCCCGCCACCATCCGCGGCTGCGCGGCCGCCGTGCCGGGCCGCGAGGACACCTGGATCAACGGCGAGATCGAGCGGCTGTTCATCGCGCTGCACGAAGCCGGCGCCGCCCATTCCATCGAGTGCCGGCAGGATGGCCGGCTGGTCGGCGGCCTCTACGGCGTGGCGCTGGGCGGCGTGTTCTTCGGCGAGAGCATGTTCAGCCGTGCCCGCGACGCCTCCAAGGTCGCGCTGGTGCACCTGGTGGCGCGCCTGCGCCTCGGCGGCTTCCGCCTGCTCGACACCCAGTTCGTCACGCCGCATCTCGCGCAGTTCGGCGCCCAGGAGATCCAGCGTGACCACTACAAGGCGCTGCTGGGCGCCGCTCTCGAAGCCTCGGCGCTCTGGCTGCCGGCTCCGGACCCGGCGCTGCTCGAGGCCGAGATCCGCGCCCTGGCGAGCGCTTGATTTGCCGCCGCCGCCTCGCCGGGGGCAGGGTGCGGCCCTCGCCTCAGGGACCCGCCGATGCGCCATCACGTCCTGATCGGGCTGCTCGCCCTGGCCGGGCTCGCCCGCCCGGCCGCCGCCCAGGAGCACCCGCCCTACCTGCCGACGCGCGACGTGGCGGTCACCTATCGCATCGCCCGGGTCAACCAGACCGGGTTCAGCGAGGCGCATCTCTACTTCTCGGCCAGCGCCGACAAGGGGCGGCTGGAGCAGGAGGGAGCGACCTCCTACGGCATTGTCGATCCGGCGGCCAAGCGCATGACCATCGTCATGCTGCAGCGCCACGCCTATCTGGAGCTTCCCTACGATATCGCCACCGCTCCCGGTTTCGTGCTGAGCGACCGGATGACGTTCACCCGCGCCGGCACGGCCACCATCGCCGGCCTCGCCTGCACCGTCTGGACCGTGCAGTCAGACACCATCACGGGCACGGCCTGCGTGACCGCGGACGGGGTGCTGCTGCACGGCCAGGGCCACGACCGCAAAGGCAACGGCTCGGACCTGCTGGCGACGGCGGTGGACTACGCGGCGCAGCCGGCGACGCTGTTCGATCCCCCGGCCGATTTCCAGAAGGTCGTCGGGGTGGCGCGTCCGGCCAAGGCGGCGCAATGAGGGCGCGCCTCGCAACGGCGGTGCTCGGCGCGGCCCTGTGCCCCGCGGCCGTCGGCGCCCAGGACCGGCCGCAGACCCTGCCGACGCGCGACGTGGACATAACGTATCGCATTACCCGCGGCGGCCAGACGATGCAGGAGCGGACGCACTGGCTGGCGGCGGGTGAAGTGCAGCGTATCGACCCGCCGGACGGAGGCGACACCTACATGATCATGGACCACCATGACCGGCAGGTCGCCATGGTGAACGCCAATGCCAGGACGGTCGTCGAACTCACCGCCCCTCCGCCCGGCCCGCTGGAGCCCGGCAGCGCCGCCGCCTTCGCGCGCGGCGGCGAGGAGACGGTCGCCGGGCTCACCTGCACGGACTGGCAGACCCAGGCCGCCGACGCGCCGGCCGTGCTCTGCCTGACCCCCGACGGCGTGCTGTTGCGGCTGCAGGCCGCCGGCGCGACGCTCGTCGAGGCGACGAGCGTGCAGTACGCCCCCGCCGATCCCGCCGAGTTCCGGATACCGGCCGACTACCGGCACGTCACCCCGCAGCCCGCGCGATGAGCCTCGGCGTCCTCTGGCGCGACCGGCGCGGCCGGTTCTCGGCGCTGAAGGCCGGCGTGCTGCTCGGCACGCTGCTGCCGGCGGCGACGCTCGCCGTGCAGTGGCAGGCCGACGCGCTCGGCGGACGGCCGGTGCACGCCCTGCTGCTGGGCGCCGGGCTCTGGACCGTGCGCTTCCTGATGATCACGCTCGCGGTGCGGCCGGCCCGCATCCTGCTCGACCAGCCGCGTCTTGCGCTGGTCAGCCGCATGCTGGGCGTGACGACCGCCGCCTACGCGCTCGCCCATCTCTCGCTCTACGCCGTCGATCAGAACCTGATGCTCCTGCACGTCGCCGCTGAGATCATCCACCGCTTCTACCTGGCGATCGGCTTCGGCACGCTGACCGGGCTGCTGGTGCTGGCGGCGACCTCCACCGATCGGTGGGCGATGCGGCTGGGGCGCGGCTGGAAGCGGCTGCACCGGCTCATCTACCTGCTGGGGGCGACGGCGCTGTTCCACTTCTTCCTGCAGTCCAAGTCCGACGTGGGCCAGGCAGTGCTGATGGCCGGATTCTTCAGCTGGCTTGTGCTGTGGCGGGCGCTGCCGGCGCGGCTCGCGACCAACCTGTTCGTGCTGGCCGCGCTGGCGCCGCTCGCGGCACTGGCGACCGCGGGGATCGAGGCGTTGTGGTATGCGGCGGCGACGCACCTGAACTGGCACCGCGTGCTGGCGGCCAACCTGGTGTTCGACCTCGGTTTCGGCCTGCGCCCCTCCGCCTGGGTGGGACTAGCCGGGCTCGGCGTCGCGTTGCTGACGGCGCTGCGCATGGGCATCGACCGGCTGCGGCCCGGCAAGCGCCGGCGCCGCCCGACGCTGCGCCCGGCCGGCTCGTCGCAGGCCGCCTGAGCGGAACGGCTCAGGCCGGTTCGGCGGGGACGCGGCCGAGCGGATCCGCCAGTTCCGGCGGCAGCGGCCGGGCGGCAACGCTCGGCCGGTCGTCCAGCCGCATGCTGATGACGTCCCAGATCTGGCGCAGCCGGCGCACGTGCAGGTCGTCGCGGATGATCGCCACCAGCGCCTCGATCTCGACGGCGAGATCGAGCGGCGTTTCGCTGCTGCCCGCGCTGCACGCCCGACGCGCCTCGCGCGCCTCCTCGTCCGCCCCCTCCCGAGGCACCCCCGCCAGCACCGTCACGAGCCGGCGCGACAACGCGGCACTGTCGAGCGACTTCTCCAGATCGAAGATCGTGCGGATGTTGAGCTGGCGCAGTGCCAAAGTACGCTCGGCGCCGACCGCCAGGATCAGCTGCGCCTGGGCCACCCAGTCGATCACCTCGTAGAGGCCGTACGGTGTCTCGACGAAGATCTGGATCGGGTTGGTCGTCGCCAGATTCTGCACGTCCTGGATCTCGAACTCCCCAAGCCGCAGCTTCATGAACGGATCGATGCCCAGGATCATGTCGAGCGGCAGTTCCTCCTGCAGCGCCTTGCTGTGCGCGCTCACCCGCTTCAGCCGCAGCCAGGGAAACTTGGCCACGAGCGCATCGACGCAGAGCCCTGGGAAGAAGCCGACCAGGAAGGCCAGGCCGAGCAGCATCGGCGGCCGCAGCGTGACCAGGACGTGGCTCTGCCAGATCGCCGCCATGGTGAACACGCCGAGCAGGATGTGCGCGAACGACTGGAAGAAGGACACCGGCGAGAGATCGAAATTGGATATCCGGCGGACCAGGTACTGGATGGTCCAGATGTAGCCGCCGAGGAAAGTGTAGCTCAGCGCCCCGATCAGCTGCATGTGCTCGCCGGCGTCGGCATCGACGGTCACGCCGTTGATGAAGGGGCTGCCGAGCACCTCGCCGGACTGCAGCAGGAAGGTCATGCGGAAGCCGAGCGCGCTGAGCAGCACGTAGATCAGCACCGGCACTACGTAGTAGCTGAACGCGTTGGCGTCGTCGTCCGGCGGGTGGGCGGGGTTGGTCTCCGGGGCGTATTTGTACTTGACCAGTTCGAAGGACGGAATGATCAGCGGCGTGCCGCCCTGCTGGCGGGCGAAGTCGAACAGACGCCCGAGCTCGCGCACGATCTCCCGGCGGTGCGCACGGATGTTGTTGCGCCCGACGAAGATGCCGAGCGGCACGACACAGCTCAGCAGCACCACGCCGGTCAGCCGGACGACCTCTTCGACGACCATGACGGCCTCCGCGCGGCTCGCGCCGCCGACGATCGCATGGAGGCTAATGTTTCGGGGACGTTATCGTCAACCTGCCGGCGATCACGCCCGCGGAACGGGTCGGCGCCTCAGTGCACGTCCGCCCAGATCTTGCGCTTCACCGCGTAGGTCAGGCCGGTCAGGAAGGCCAGGAACAGCACCACCTTGACGCCCATCTGGTGGCGCCCGTTGAGCTCCGGGTTGGCGGCGAAGGCCAGGAAGGTCGTGACGTCGTGCGCCTCCTGGTCGAGCGAGGAGGGTGTGCCGTCGGTGTAGGTCACGTCGTTGCCGTGCAGCGGCTGCGGCATGGCGATCTGGTTGCCGGGGAAGAACCGGTTGTAGTTCATGCCCTGCTGCATCTTCATGCCGGCGGGCGCGTCGGAGTAGCCGGTGAGGACGGCGAAGATGTAGTCGGCCCCACCCTCGCGCGCCTTTTCCAGCACGGACTGGTCGGGCGGCAGCGCGCCGCCGTTCGCCGCGCGCGCGGCGGTGTCGTTGGCGAACGGGGATTTGAAGTGGTCGGAGGGCAGGCCCGGCCGCTCGGTCGGCGCGCCGTTCTCGTCGAGCGGCCCCGGTACCTGCACGCTGCCGGCGATCGCCTTGATCTCGTCGTCGTTCAGGCCGATGCCGGTGAGGTTGCGGTAGTACATCTGCTTCATGGAGTGGCAGGCCGAGCAGACCTGCTGGTAGACCATGAAGCCGCGCTGGGCGGCGGCGTTGTCGAACGTGCCGAGGATGCCGTCAAAGCTCCAGTGCTGGTGCACGAGCGGCGGGGTCTGCGACTCCTGCGCCCGCGCCGGCCCGGCGAGCCCGCACAGCGCCAGCAGCGTCGCGGCAGGCAGCGAAAGGCCGCGCATCACGGCTTCCCCATCGGCTTCGCGGGCGCGGCGCCGGGTAGCGGGCCGCCGCCGCGCGGGATCACCGGGCGGCTGATGCTCTCGGGCAGCGGCAGCGGCCGCTCGAGCTTGCCGAGGAACGGCAGGACCACCAGAAAGTGCAGGAAGTAGTAGGAGGTGCAGACCCGCCCGATCACCACCCAGATGCCTTCCGGCGGGTGCGCGCCGACGGTGCCGAGCAGCAGCACGTCGACCACCAGCACCCAGATGAGCTGCCGGTAGATCGGCCGGAACCGGCAGCTGCGCACCGGGCTGGTGTCGAGCCAGGGCAGCACGAACAGAACGAGGATCGAGCCGAACATCATGCTGACGCCGCCGAGCTTGTTCGGAACCGACCGCAGGATCGCGTAGAACGGCAGGAAGTACCACTCCGGCACCACGTCGGCTGGCGTGGCCAGCGGATTGGCCGGCGTGTAGTTGTCCACGTGGCCGAGGTAGTTCGGGTAGAAGAACACCAGCGCCGCCCAGATCAACAGGAACACGCACACCCCGACGCTGTCCTTGACGGTGTAGTAGGGGTGGAACGGCAGCGTGTCCTGCGGGCTCTTCACCTCGATGCCGAGCGGGTTGTTCGAGCCGGTGATGTGCAACGCCGCGACGTGCAGGAACAGCACGCCGACGATCACGAACGGCAGCAGGTAGTGCAGGCTGAAGAAGCGGTTGAGCGTCGGGTTGTCCACCGAGAAGCCGCCCCACAGCCAGGTGACGATACCCGGGCCCACCGCAGGAACCGCCGAGAACAGGTTGGTGATGACGGTCGCACCCCAGTAGGACATCTGCCCCCAGGGCAGCACGTAGCCCATGAAGGCGGTCGCCATCATCAGCAGCAGCAGCACGACGCCGATCATCCACAGCAGCTCGCGCGGCGCCTTGTAGGAGCCGTAGTAGAGGCCGCGGAAGATGTGGATGTACACCACGATGAAGAACATCGAGGCGCCGTTCATGTGCACGTAGCGGATCAGCCAGCCGTAGTTCACGTCGCGCATGATCCGCTCGACGCTGTCGAACGCCATCGTCACGTTCGGCGTGTAGTTCATGGCCAGGAAGATGCCGGTGACGATCATGATCATCAGCGCGACCACGGCCAGCGCGCCGAAATTCCAGAAGTAGTTGAAGTTCTTCGGCGTCGGGAACGTGCCGTATTCCTTCTGCATCAACGTGAAGACCGGCAGCCGCGTGTCGATCCAGTTGATCACCGGATTGGGGAAGTCGCTCTTGTGCAGGCCGGCCATCCGCGTGTGCTCCCGTCAGCCGATCTTGATCTTCGTGTCGGTCTCGAAGGCATAGGGCGGCAGATTGAGGTTCAGCGGCGCCGGGCCGTGCCGCACCCGGCCGGAGGTGTCGTACTGGCTGCCGTGGCAGGGGCAGAACCAGCCGCCCCACTCGCCGCGCGGATCGGTCGGCTTGTTGCCGAGCGGCACGCAGCCGAGATGCGTGCAGATGCCGATGACGATAATCCACTGGGTGTGGCCGGGCTTCACGCGCTGGCTGTCCGGCTGCGGCTCGATCAGCTGGTTCAGCGGCACGTCCTCGGCCGACTTGATCTCCTCGGGCGTGCGGTGGCGCACGAAGATCGGCTTGCCGCGCCACAGCACGGTGATGCCGGAGCCCTCGGCGATCGGCGTCAGGTCCACCTCGGTCGCCGACAGCGCGAGCACGTCCTGCGAGGGGTTCATGCTGTCGATCAGCGGCCAGGCGATGGCGCCGGCCCCGATCGCCGCGCTGGCGACGGTGACGAGCTTCAGCAGATCGCGCCGGGGCGCCTCGGTAACGTGCCCGACCGGCGGCACGGTGACGGTATCGGCCATCCTGTCCTCTGAAACGCCATCGTTGCAAACGCCCGGCCGCGCCGGAAGACCCGCCGCCCCAGGCGCGGGCCCAACGCCACCGCGGCGATACTAGGGGCCGCCCTTCGCCCCTGCAACACGGCCCGGCGCGCGCTATACCGGCGGCATGACCCCGCCCGCTCACGACGCGCTGAAGGCGCCGGCGCGCGCCTGGTTCGAACGACTGCGCGACCAACTCTGCGCCGCCTTCGAGTCGATCGAGGACGCGCCGGAGACGCCCCTGGCGGTGCGCGCACCCGGCCGCTTCGTCCGCACGGCCTGGCAGCGGCCGACGCAAGACGGCGCGGAAGGCGGCGGCGGCGTCACCAGCGTGCTGCGCGGCCGCGTGTTCGAGAAGGTCGGCGTCAACGTATCCACGGTCTGGGGCGCGTTCAGCGCGGACTTCGCCGCCCAGATCCCCGGCGCCGCGCAGGACCCGCGCTTCTGGGCCAGCGGCATCAGCGTAGTGGCGCACCCGCAGAACCCGCACGTGCCGGCGGCGCACATGAACACCCGCATGATCCTCACCACGCGCGGCTGGTTCGGCGGGGGCGGCGACCTGACGCCGATGTTTCCGGACTGCGAAGCAGCCGCAGAGGACGCGGCGACGTTCCACGCGGCGCTGCGCGCCGCCTGCGACCGGCACGACCCCGGCTACTATCCGCGGTTCAAGGCGTGGTGCGACGAATATTTCTTCTTGCCGCATCGCAACGAGCGGCGCGGCGCCGGCGGCATCTTCTACGACCATTTCGCGAGCGGCGACGCGGACGCCGATTTCGCCTTCACGCGCGACGTCGGCGCCGCCTTCCTCGAGGCGTACACCGCGATCGTGCGCCGGCGGATGCGCGCTCCCTGGACGGAGGCGGAGCGGCACGCCCAGCTGATCCGGCGCGGCCGCTACGTGGAGTTCAACCTGCTCTACGACCGCGGCACGCTGTTCGGCCTGAAGACGGTGGGCAACACGGAGGCGATCCTGATGAGCCTGCCGCCCGAGGTGCGCTGGCCGTAGGGCCGGATGGGATCGCTTGCGCTGAGCCGTCCTGCCCGAGCGGCGTCAGGCGCCGGCGCGGACCGTGGCCCACGCGAAGTGCGTGCGTCGCGCCGGCGGATTGGCGCGGCACGACATGAAGTAGACGGCCCCGGCCAGGCAGAGATCGAGCAGCAGCCCGGCGACATCGCTGAACTCGCGATAGCCGATGCCGATCCGATAGAGCGATATCGCGGTCATCACCACCCAGTAGAGGCGCTGCCACCAGATGCGCAGGCGCAGCCCGCCGGCGGTGCCGTCCTGCCGCTCGGCCCGGCTCTCGGCCCGCCGCAGCAGCAGCAGGTTCGCCCAGGCGATGTAGAACATGCACGGCCCGAACAGCACGTTCCAGCCGTCCAGCCGGCCCTCGCGCCACTCCCCGCCGATCACCGCCAGCACCAGCACCAGCACCCCGTGCAGCAGCAGGCGCGCCAGCGCGTAACAGGTGGTCCGATGCGCCAGCCGGTCGGCGATCGGCTGGAACACGCGGTCGAGCAGGAACTGGTCGAACGGAAGATCCATCGGGACCGTTTACGCCTTGTTAACCATTTGAGACGTTGCCACGATTTTGCGACGGAGCAAAGCGAAATCCGCAGCCCCGGCGCGGCACGGCATGGGCGGCGTGCGCCTGCGTGCGGTAGGCTCGCGCCGTGCCCAACGCGCCGAGGAGCCGCAGCGATCCGTCTGGAGCGGCGTCCGTCCGGCGCGCCCCGCGGGTCGTCACGCCGGCGGCGCTCGCGCCGTTCGGCTTCGTGCTGCTCTGGAGTTCCTCGTTCGTCGCTGCGAAAACCGGGCTGCGCCACCTGACGCCGCTGCTGTTCGTCACGATCCGCCTCGGCGGCGGCGCCGCCGTCCTGGTCGCGCTGATGCTGGGGCTGCGCCGGTCCTGGCGGCCGCTCGGCCAGTGGCGATGGCTGCACTGCGCGATCGCCGGCACGCTGGTGAACGGGGTCGGGCTGATGGCGCCGCATGTCGGGCTGACCAAGGTCGCGGCCGCGCCGCTCGCGCTGGTGCAGTCGCTGACGCCGCTGCTGACGGCGGCGCTCGGCGTGGCGGTGCTCGGCGAGCGGCTGCATCTCCGGCAGTGGCTGGGGCTGCTGCTCGGCACGGCGGGCGTGGCGCTGGTGGTGGGGCTCGCGGCGCTGGACAGCGCGGCGCGGCTCGACGGCTTGCTGCTGGGCGGCGTTGGCGTGCTCGGGCTGGTCGCCGGCACGCTCTATTTCGGCCGGTTCTGCCGCGGCGTGCCGCTGCTGCCCGGCGTGACCGCGCAGTTCCTCGCGGCCGCCCTGGTCAGCGCGCTGGCCGCCCTGTCGCTCGAGCGGCCGCACGCCGAGTGGACCGCCGGGACGCTCGCCGCGATCGCCTGGAACACCGTCGTCGTGTCGCTCGGCGGCATGGCGCTCTACTTCTTCATGCTGGCGCGCGGCACGGCGGCGCGCGCCACCGCGAATTTCTATCTGATCCCCGGCACCGTCGCCCTGCTCGGCTGGGCGTTCCTGGGCGAGCGGCTCACGACACCGGCGATCCTGGGCTTTGCCGTGGCGGCGACCGGCTGCTGGCTGGTAGGCAGAGGCAGGCCAGGGCTCCGCCCTGGACCCGCTGGGGCCAGCGGCCCCAGACCCCAGTACTTTAAGTGACGGATTGCAAAGGCTCTGCCTTTGCCGGGGTCCAGGGGCAGAGCCCCTGGCCTTTTTATTTAATGCGCCGGCGCGGCGCCGCCCGCCCGCGTCCGGCTGAACAGCAGCGTGAACGGCACGACGGCGAAGGCCAGGATCGCGCAGACGCCGAACACGTCCATGTAGGCGAGCAGCGAGGCCTGCGAGCGCAGGGTCTGATAGACCAGCCCGACCGCCCGCTGGTGCACGCTCCCCGACGCAAACCCCTGGCTCAGCAAGTGCTGCGCGTTGCGGCCGACCAGGGCGTTGTACGCCGGATCGAACGGGTTGAGGTAGTCGATCATGTGCGCCACGCGCACCTGCGTGCGCTGCGCCACTAGCGCGATCGCGGCGGAAATGCCGAGCGAGCCGGCGAGGTTGCGGAACATCGTGAACAGCGCCGCCGCGTCGGCGTTCACCTCCTTGGGCAACGTCGAGTAGGCGATCGTGCTGATAGGCACGAACAGGAAGGCCAGGCCGAACGTCTGCGCTCCGCGCATCATCGTCAGCGTGACGAAATCGACGTCCGGCGTCAGCCGGTGCGAATAGACCAGCGCCATGCCGAGCGAAAAAAATCCAAAAGCGATGATGAAGCGCGTCTGCACCAGCGGCATCAGCCGGCTGGTCAGCGGGATCAGCAGGCAGACCAGCAGCGCGCCCGGCGAGAGCAGCAGGCCGGCCAGCGTGGCGGTGTAGCCCAGCACCTCCTGGGCGAGCTGCGGGATCACCACCGCACTCGAATACAGCACCGCAGCCATGGCGAAGATGGTCAGGCACCCGACGGCGAAATTGCGGTCGAGGAACAGGTGGATGTTCACCACCGGCCGCCGCGCGTACCAAAGCCAGACCACCGCGGACGATAGCGCGAACGCGGCGACGATCGCCATCGTCACGATGAACGGCGAGCCGAACCAGTCGTCGTCCTCGCCGCGGTCCATGAACACCTGCAGGCAGCCGAAGCCGATCGCGATCAGCGACAGCCCGACGTAGTCGGCCTGGGCGAGAGCGTTGGCCTGCCGCCGCTGCCAGGGCGGATCCTCGACCAGGCTCGTCACCCCAAAGAACGTGATCGCGCCCACCGGGATGTTGAGGAAGAAAATCCAGCGCCAGGAATAGTTGTCCGTGATCAGGCCGCCCAGCGTCGGGCCGAGTACCGGGGCGACGATGGTCGCCACCGCGGTGACCGCAAACGCGGTGCCGCGTTTCTCCGGCGGGAACGTGTCGAGGATGATGGACTGCTGGTTCGGCTGCAGCCCACCGCCGAAGAAACCCTGCGCCAGCCGGAACAGGATGAGCTGCCACAGCGCTCCGGCGATGCCGCACAGGAAGGAGAAGATCGTGAAGCAGGCGATGCAGATCAGGAAATAGCGCTTGCGGCCGAGCACCCGCGCGAACCAGCCGGAGACCGGCAGCACGATGCCGTTGGCGACGAGATAGGAGGTGAGCGTCCAGGTCGCGTCGTCCGGCGAGGAAGAGAGGCTGCCGGCGATATGCGGCAGGGCCACGTTGACGATGGTGGTGTCGAGGATTTCCATGAACGCCACCAGCGTGACGACCAGCGCGATCAGCCAGGGGTTCGCCGCCGGCTTCCAGTCCCGCCGCTCGCCCGACCCGCTCACCGAAGATGCACGGTCGGCTCGACGGAAATGCCGAGCGGCAGCGGGCGCTGCTGATCGAAGCCGCCGTCGAGATCGATCTTTACCGGCACCCGCTGCACGATTTTCACGAAATTCCCGGTCGCGTTCTCCGGCGGGAAGGCGGAGAACTTCGACCCCGTGCCGAGCTGCACGCTGTCCACGTGGCCGGTGAGATGCAGGCCGGGATAGGCGTCCACGGCGATGTCGACGTGCTGTCCGGGCCGCATGCGGTTGAGCTGCGTCTCCTTGAAATTGGCGATCACCCAGAGATCGCGGGTCACGATCGAGAAGATCGTGCCGCCGGGCTCGACATAGTTGCCGCGCTCGACGTTGCGCTTGGTGATCCAGCCGTCCTGCGGCGCGGCCACCTCGGTGTAGCCGAGGTTCAGCTCGGCCTGCGCGAGCTGCGCCTTGGCCTGCTGCACCTGGGCGTCGAGCTGCTTGACCTGTGCCTGCGCCTGACCGAGGTCGAGCGGCACCACGTCGGCCTGGCGCACCTGCGCCTGGGCCTGCGACACCTGCGCGCTCGCCTGCTGATTGGCGGCCGTCGCCTGGTCGACGTTCGTGCCGCTGGTCGCCGCCGGATCGATGCTGCGGTAGCGGCGATAATCGCGCGCCGCCCTGACCTGGTTGGCGCGCGCCGCCGCGAGCTGCGCCTGCGCCTGCGCGAGCGTCGCCGGGTCGGTCACGCGCTTGACCTCCAGTGCCAGGCGCGCGTTGTCGAGCTGCGCCTCGGCAAGCGCCAGTTGGCCGCGCGCCTGGTCGCGCGCGGCGATGTAGTCGCGCGGATCGATGCGGATCAGCACGTCGCCGGCGCGGACGAACTGGTTGTCGCTGACCTCGAGTGCCACGACGATGCCCTTCACCTGCGGGGCGACGGTGATCGCCCTGCCGTCGGTGTAGGCGTCGTCGGTACTTTCGAGGTTGCGGGTGCTGAACCAGTAGATCGTGCCGCCGACGGCGCCGATGATTGCCAGCGCCGCCAGGATCCACACGCCCCAGCGCGGTCCCTTCCGCTCCTTCTCCGGCGGGCCGGCGCGGTCCGCCTCGCGGCCGCGCTCCTGCTCGCGGGCGCGCTCCCGCGGCTTCGGCTCCCGCACCTCGCCGCGCGGACGGCCCCGCGCCGGCGCATCCTGGTCCGGCGGGCCGGCTTGGCGTTCCCGAACGTCCTGCTGGTCGGCCATGCGAGCGCTCCGTCGATCGGGCTCGGGCGCCGACAATGGGACCGAACCGTTCGGTCAGCAAGCCGCAGCTTGGCCAGTCGCGGAGCTGTCAGCCGGCCGGACGCACCCGGGAAGCGGCGTCGGATGGAACAGTGGGGTGCCGTCGAGCGTGTAGGCGCCGATCGCGGCCTGGCCCGCGGGGCCGGCGAGCCAGTCCGCCAGCCGTCGCGCCGCCTGCTGGCGCACCTGCGGGTGGCGGCGCGGGTCGAGCTGGATGACGTCGTAGCGGTTCAGCAGGCGCGGATCACCCTGCACCACGATCGTCAGCCCGGCCTTGTTGCCGAACGAGAGCCAGGTGCCGCGATCGGCGATCGTGTAGGCGCGCATGGCCTCCGCCGCGTTCAGCGCCTGGCCCATGCCGCCGCCGATATCGCGATACCAGCCGCCGGACGGGCTGATGTCGGCGGCGCGCCACAGGCGCTTCTCGAGTGCATCGGTACCGCTCGCATCGCCGCGCGACACGAAGGGTGCTCCCGCCGCGGCGATGGCGCGCAGTGCCGCGACCGCCTCGTGGCCGCCCGCGACGTGCGCCGGATCGGCGACCGGGCCGACGAGCACGAAGTCGTTCCAGGCGACCTCCCGGCGCTCGATGCCCTCGCCCGCCGCGATGAAGCGCTCCTCCGCCTCCGGGTCATGCACCAGCACGAGGTCGGCGTCGCCCCGCGCCGCCGTCGCCAAGGCCTGGCCGGTGCCCTGCGCCAGCACGTGCACGGCGATGCCGGTCTGCGCCGTGAACAGCGGCAGGATGCGCCCGAGCAGGCCGGAATTGTCCACCGAGGTCGTGGAGGCGAGGATGATGGCCTGCGCCGGCGCTTGCGCCCTGGCCGGGGGAGACGACACCAGCAGACCGGCCCAGAGGGCGCGGCTTAGGAGGAGGCCAGCCAGGAGGGCGCCGGGCCGGTCGAGATCGCGCATGGGTTCCGCCCGGCTTGGTCAGTCCGCATTACTGCGCGAGCGCCAGCCGCTCAAGACCCCTGGCGAGGGGGATCGGCGTGACTTTGCCGTGACAGGGCGCGGCGGCGGTGCCACAGTCTGCGACCGGCTCGGCGCGAGTCGCGCCGTCATTGCGGACGGAGGATGGGGCATGCGGCGCGGCACGCCGTGCCGGAATCACCGCCGGGGCCGCCGCGGCGAGGACGGCGCGTGATCGTGCAGGCCTGCCTGAACGGGGATCGGCCGAGCGGCTACCATCCCCGCCTGCCCGTCAGCCCGGAGGCCATCGTCGCCGACGCGATGGCGGCGGTCGCCGCCGGTGCGGCCGAGCTGCACATCCACGGCCGCGACAGCGACGGGCGCGAGACGCTGGCGCCGGAGGTGGTCGATCCGCTGGTCGCCACGCTGCGCGCGCGCCTGCCCGGAACGCTGCTCGGCCTGTCCACCGGGGCCTGGATCGAGCAGGACGAGGACCGGCGGCTGGCCTGCATCGGCGCCTGGCGACAGTGCCCGGACCATGTCTCGGTTAACCTGGCGGAGGCGGGCGCGCCGGCGGTGATCGAACGGCTGTGGCGGCGCGGCATCGGGGTGGAGGCCGGGCTGACCACGATCGCCGACGCCGAGCGGCTGGCGCGGCTCGGCCTGGGCGGACGGGCGCTGCGCGTCCTAATCGAGATCGCCGAGCCGGAGCCGCCGGCAGCACTGGCGCTCGCCGGTGAGATCGAGGTCGTGCTGGCGCGCGCCGGTCTGGCCCGGCCGATCCTGCTGCACGGCCAGGAGGCGACGGTCTGGCCGCTGGTGCGGCGCGCCGCCGAGCGCCGGTTCTCGACCCGGGTCGGGCTGGAGGACGGCAAGGCGCTGCCGGACGGCGCGGAGGCGCCGGACAACGCCGCCCTGGTTGCCGCGGCGCTGCGCATCTTTGGGCGGTAGGCGGCATGGTTTCCGCTCCAGGGCCGCCGCCGGACGGGCAGGCCGCGCACCGCCGGCTCGCCGCCCTCGCCGAGCAGACCAAGGCCCCTGCGCTGGCCGAGCGCGAGGCCCGGGTGATCGTCGCGGAGTGGCGCCGCGCCATGCCGGAGGGCGGGCCGGCGCTGATGCAGGGGGTCGAGCGCCTGATGCAGCTTCTGGACGAGGCGGCCGCGGCGCCGGCGCGGGCGGGCGCGACGGCACTCGCCCTCGAAGCGGCGCGCCGGGCGCTGGCGCAGGAGTGGCTGGCCCTCGGGCAAGCCGAGCGGAGCCCGGCGCCGGCCGAGCCGGCCCGTGGGCGCGCCTGGCCCGTCCGCGCCTGGCCCCGGGCGCCCTGGCCCGGGGCGCCCTGGATCGT
>JAFAYA010000035.1 GCA_019240635.1 Acidisphaera sp.
GGCCGGAACAGGTTGGCGCGCACCGGCTCGGGCAGGCCGGGACCGTCATCCTCGAGCAGGATCGCCAGCGCTCCCGGGGCGGGCGAGGCGGTGATCCCCGCGCTTGCCGCACCGGCCTCGGCGGCGTTGCGCAGCAGGTTGACCAGGACGCGGAACAACTGGTTGCGGTCGGCCTCGACCTGCAGGTCGGCGGGAATCGCGTTGCGCACACGCAAAGCGCGCCCGGCGGCCGCACTCTCCGCCGCCTCGTCGATCAGCGCGCGCAGGCCGAACCGCGCGCGGACCAGCGGCGGCCGGCCCTCACGCGCATATTCGAGCGTCTGCGCCACCAGCTCGCTCGCCCGCTCCACCGCGCGGACCACCACCTCGCCGAGCCGCCGCACCGAGGCGTCCGCGCTGCCGGTCAGCCGGTCGGCGGCGAGCAGCGCGGGCGAGAGGATGCCGCGCAGATCGTGGCTCATCTTGGCGACCGCCGTGCCGAGTGCCGCCAGCCTGGCGTTGCGCCACAGCGCCGCGCGCAGCTCGAACTGCATCGCCGCGAGCTCGCGTCCCGCCACCGCCATTTCGTCGTCGGCGAACAGGCTGACCCCGGCCGGGTCGAGCGGCGCTTCGCCCTCCGGCGCGGCGCGGAACGCGGCGATGCTGTCGGTGATCCGGCGCATCGGCCGCACCAGCAGCCGCAGCAGCACCAGGTAGAGCAACGCGCCGGTCACCCCGGCGATCAGCAGCGACACCAGGGCGATGGTGCGGGCGAACTGCGAGAGGGCGCGCGCCAGCCCGCTCTCGTGCACCAGCAGGGTCACCAGCGTGCCCGGCCGCATCGGGCTTTGCGCGACGATCTCGAGCTGCCGGTCGCCACTGCCGACGAGGTCGGCGAGCGCGCTGCGGACGCCGGCCAGACCGGACTCTGTGCGCAGGTCGATGATGGCGTCAGGCGTGACCGGGCTCGGCGGCGGCAACACCAGATCGGAGCCGGAGGGCTCCTGCAGACGGATCATCTCGGCGCCCGACAGGCGCAGCAGCTCCTCGCGCGTGCGCGCGTCGACCATGCCGTCCGGCGCCGCGGCCACCGCCAGCGCGGCAAGATGCGCGTCGCGGACATGCCGCGCGAGCCACACCCCGCGTTCGTGCGCGAGGCTCGGAATGAACACCAGGATCTGGGTCAGCAGCACGGTCCCGACGGTCAGCCAGAGCAGGCGGGCCGAAAGGCTGCGGCGCAGCGGCGGGGCCCGCATCGTTCAGTCCGCCGTGGCCGCCAGGCCGCCGTTCGCGGCGACGGCGCGCCCCGCCGCGAACAGTTCCAGCAGGAAGTCGGTCTCGGCGCTGAGCTTTGAGGAGATCGGCAGGCTCCCGAGCGTGGCGTCGGCATCATAGCAGGTGACGCGGACGCTGGCGGGAAGCGCCGCCAATTCCGCCTCGAGCACGCTGTTGCAGGCGATCTCGTTCAGCCGGTTCAGGATTTCGGACTGCGTGGTCGGCACGCCCGGGCGGTGCAGCGGCTGGGCGCGGACCAGCACGATCTCCCGCGGCGGCGGCGGCGCGAGCAGCGGCCTGAGCGGCGGGTTGCCGGAATAGCCGCCGTCCCAGTAGGCACGGCCGCCGATCTCGACCGCCGGAAACACGAAGGGCAGGCAGGCCGAGGCGAGCAGCACGTCAACGGTGATCGCGGCATTGCTGAACAACGCCGCCGATCCGCTCTGCACGTCGGTCGCCGCGACGGTCAGCGGCAGAGCCGAGGGGTGCGCCAGCGCGTCACGGTCCAGCAGGTCGGCGATGACCGCGCGCAGCGGATTGTGGCCGAACGGATTGAGCTGCGCCGGGCCGAACAGCCGCAGCGCGGTCTCCAGCCCCTGCCAGGCCAGGTTGTTGCTTCGGTCGCGGCCCCACAGCCAGCGTTCGACCGGGTTGTTGGCCAGCGGGTTCAGCGCGTGCGCCTCGCCGACCCGGCGCCAGAATCGACGCATCGCGTCCCGCGCACCGTCCCGGCCGCCGCGCACCATGCCCTGCACCAGCATCGCACCGAGGATCGCGCCGGAAGAGACGCCGCAGACCCGGCCGACCGGCAGGCCCTCCTCGAGCAGCCGGTCCAGCACGCCCCAGGCGAAGGCGCCATGCGCGCCGCCCCCCTGCAGGGCCAGCGCGATGCCGCCGTTCCGGGTCCCCCGTCCTGACATGGCCAACAGATGGGTCAGCAGTGCTGGTCGGACAACGGGCCACGCCGGTCAGGCATGCCGCGGCCTGAGGTGCCGCCAGGCGACCGGCAGCAGCGAGAGCGCCGCCAGACCCAGCAACGGCAGCAGCACCGGAGGGGCGAAGATCACCCTCAGGTCCGGCGGCTGCCCGGCCGAGATCACGCCGCCGAGGCCGGCGCCGATGCTGGCGAAGATCACGCAGGCCGGCAGGATGCCGAGCAGCGTCGCCAGCGCATACGGGCCGAGGCGCATGCCGAGCAAGGCCGGCGCGAGGTTGACCAGCCAGAACGGGAAGATCGGCACCAGCCGGATCGCCAGCAGGTAGCTGAACCCATCCCGCTCGAGTCCGGGCCGCAGCCGCGCGATGAACGGGCCCGCCTTGACGGCGAGCACCCCGGCGAGCGCCCGGCGGGCGATCAGGAAGAGCAGCACGGCGCCGACGGTCGCGCCGAACACGGTCAGCCCGGCGCTCAGGACGGTCCCGAACAGCAGGCCGCCGGCGATGTCCAGCACGACGCCGCCCGGCAGCGAGAGCACGGTGATCAGGATGTAGAGGCCCACATAGGCGGCCGGCACGGCGAGCGGATGCGCCCGCAACGCGGCGCGCAAGTCGGTTTCGTGCGCCGCCAGGGCGTGCCAGGAGAGTTGGTGGCGCAGGCCGGCGGCGTAGGCCAGGGCCAGCGCCGCCGCGAGCAGCAGCAGCGGCCAGAGCCGGGCGAGTCGCGTCATGGCCTGCCGTATACCCTGCCGGCTCGCGTCGCTGTAGCCGCCAACTCGGCGGGCGGGTCGCCGCCGGGCGGCGATTGACGGCGGCGGGCGCACGCGAATATAAGCCGCCGCCACCAGCGGTCCGCGCAGGTTCCGCCCTCGCGGGTTCGGTCCGCGCAGGCTCGATCCGCGCAGCCCCGGAGAGTGTCGTGAAGCGCACCTACCAACCCTCGAAGCTCGTCCGCAAGCGCCGGCACGGCTTCCGCGCCCGCATGGCCACCGTCGGCGGCCGGAAGGTTCTGGCGGCGCGCCGCGCCAAGGGCCGCAAGCGCCTTTCGGCCTGAGCCGGGCGCCGGGGTTGGGCATGGCGCCGGCGCAGCGCCTGAAGCGCCGGGCGGAGTTCCGGCGGGCCGCCGCGGCGGGCAGGAAGGCCGCGGTGCATGGCCTCGTGCTGCAGGCATTCGATCGGGGCGACGCCGGACCGGCGCGGCTCGGCTTCACCGTGACCAAGAAGGTCGGCAACGCCGTGATACGCAACCGCACCCGCCGCCGCCTCAAGGAAGCCGCGCGGCTGCTGTTCGCCGAGCGCCCGGCCGCCGGGATGGACCTGGTGCTGATCGGGCGGGACGCGACGCGGATGCGGCGCTTCACCGACCTCGTGGAGGATCTGCGCCGCGCCCTCGGCAAGACTGGCGTGCCGTGAGCGGACCGGCGACGGTGCTGACGGGCGGCGTGCGCCTCTACCAGTGGACCTTGCGTCCGCTGATCGGCGGCCATTGCCGCTTCACGCCAAGCTGCAGCGACTACGCGATCGAGGCGCTCGCGACACACGGCGCCTGGCGCGGCGCGATGCTGACCGGGCGCCGCATCCTGCGCTGCAACCCCTGGACATCGGGCGGGCCCGACCCGGTGCCGCCCTGCCGTTGCGCGCAACACGGCTCGATGCGCGGCGGCGCGGCGCGCTGATGGACCAGAAGCGGCTTTTTCTCGCCATCGCGATCTCGCTGGCGATCCTGATCGGGTTCCAGGCGCTGTACCGGCGGTTCGTGCCGCAGCCGCCGGCGCATCAGACGACCGCCGCCACGCTCGCCGGCGCCCCGGCGACCGCGCCAAAACCCTCGAACACCGTCGGCGTCACCCCCTCCGACGCCGGCACCGCGCCGATCCCCACCCCGCGCGAAGTGCCCCGCCTGCGCATCGAGGCGACGCGCGTGCAGGGCAGCGTCAGCCTGGTCGGCGCACAGCTCGACGACCTCGTGCTGCGCGACTATCGCGAGACGCTGGCGGCGGACTCGCCGCTGGTGCGCCTGCTCGAGCCGCGCTCCGATCCGCAGCCCTATTACATCCAGTTCGGCTGGAGCGCTGGCCCGGGCGAGAGCGCGAAGCTGCCGGGCAACGACACGCAGTGGACCGCGTCGGCGCCGACACTGACCAGCAGCCAGCCGGTGACGCTCAGCTGGGACAACGGCGCGGGCCTGACCTTCCGGATCGTGCTGTCGGTGGACGACAACTACATGTTCAACGTGCAGCAGCTCGTGGACAACCACACGGCGGCGCCGGTGGCACTCTATCCGTGGTCGCGCATCCGGCGCGACTACACGCCGGAGGTCGCCGGCTACTACATCCTGCACGAGGGCCTGCTCGGCGTGCTCGGCGGCACCCTTCGCGAGACCAAATACGCCGCCGCGCGCAGCGAGGGCGAGAAGCACGACGGCATCGCGCTCCAGGAGGCCGGCGATGGCGGCTGGGCGGGGATCACCGACAAATACTGGCTCACCGCGCTGATCCCCGAGCAGACGGTGCCCTCGACGGCGACCTTTCGCTCGCTGAAGGAGCCGGCCGGCGGGGACGGCTACCAGGTCGATTTCGTCACCAGCGACGCCGAGCAGGTCGCACCCGGCGCGCAGGCCAGCTACGCGTCGCGCCTGTTCGCCGGCGCCAAAGTGGTGCGGCTGCTCGACAGCTACGAAACCGAGTACCACATCCCGAGCTTCGACAAGGCGGTGGACTTCGGCTGGTTCTATTTCCTGACCAAGCCGTTCTTCTTCGCCATCGACTGGCTCTATCACCTGCTCGGCAATTTCGGCCTGGCGATCATGGCCTTCACCGTCTGCGTGAAGCTCGCCTTCTTCCCGCTCGCCAACAAGTCCTACAAGTCGATGAGCAAGATGAAGGTGCTCGGGCCGAAGATGCAGGCGATGCGCGAGCGCTACAAGGACGACCCTGCGCGCATGCAGCAGGAGATGATGCAGATCTACAAGGCCGAGGGCGTGAACCCCGCCAGCGGCTGCCTGCCGATGGTGATCCAGATCCCGGTGTTCTTCTCGCTGTACAAAGTGATCTTCGTCACGATCGAGATGCGCCAGGCGCCGTTCTTCGGCTGGATCCACGACCTCTCGGCCGTCGATCCGACCAACGTCTTCAACCTGTTCGGCCTGCTGCCGTTCGATCCCACGGCGATCTCGCCGATGCTGCACCTCGGCGCCTGGCCGCTCATCATGGGCTGCACGATGTTCCTCCAGCAGCGGCTGAACCCGCCGCCGCCCGACCCGATGCAGGCGCGCCTGTTCCAGTTCATGCCGCTCATCTTCACGTTCATGCTGGCGCGCTTCCCGGCCGGGCTCGTGATATACTGGAGTTGGAACAACCTGCTCTCCATTGCCCAGCAATGGCTGATCATGCGCAACACCAAGCTGGCGCGGCCGAACATGGCGCGCACCTGAACGCGAGTCTGGACCTCGAGGCCGGGCGAAAGCTGTTCGCCCGGCCCTGCCGCTTCGTCCACGCCGCCCAGAGCCTCGATCAGCTGCCCCCTCCGGCGGGGCCGGAGATCGCCTTCGCCGGCCGCTCCAATGTGGGAAAATCCTCGCTGCTCAACGCGCTGACTGGACGGCGGGCGCTCGCGCGGACCTCCTCGGCGCCGGGCCGCACCCGCCAGCTCAACTTCTTCGACCTTGGCGGCGAGCTGACCCTGGTCGACATGCCGGGCTATGGCTATGCCCGCGCGGCGAAAGCGCTGAAGGCGGACTGGCAGGGGCTGATGTTCGACTATCTGCGCGGCCGCCCGAGCCTGCAGCGCGTCATGCTGCTGATGGATGCGCGCATCGAGGTGAAGCCGGTCGACGAGCAGGCGATGGCCTTGCTCGATGAGGCGGCGGTGAGTTTTCAGCTCGTGCTGACCAAGACCGACGGACTGCGTCCCGCTGCCCTGGGCGCACGCACGCGCGAGATGCTGGCGCTCGCCCGGCGTCATCCCGCCGCCTTTCCCCACGTGCAGGCAACCAGCAGCGAGACCGGTGCCGGGATCGAGGCGCTGCGGGCCGAACTCGCTGCGATAGTGCCGGCGGCCTGAGCGGGGGCTATGGTGATCGGCACGCTGACGACTCCCATCAGGCGTTCGTCAATGCCGGCGGCAGGGCCGAGCTGCACCTGCTCGGCCCCACGACGGGGACGGCCATCATCTGTTCGAAGGCACCGGCGGGTAGGCGATCCGGGGACCACTAGTCGAGGCATATCTCGCCCAGCAACACGCCGGCGTGAGCTGACGCCGGTGGTCCGGCAGGGCAGATCCCCTATTGCTGGACTGTAACGGGAAGGTCGGCTACCACATCACGGAGCCAGCAGGACAGGACCTTGGCGGACGCCTCTCGTCCGCGGATCGGGGAGGAAAGCGCGCCGCCGTCGTGCGCCGGCCGGCCAAATGGAGGTAGCGATGACCCGTCACAAGTTCACGGTCGGTCAGGTGGTGGAATTCCTGCCGGGGCGGATGGACTTCAACGTCCCCCGCGGCACCTACACCATCGTGCGACAGCTGCCCATGGAAGCGAACGACTGTCAGTACCGGGTCAAGAACGCGCATGACGGGCACGAGCGCATCATGCGCGAGAGCCAGCTCGCCGCGACCTCCAGCGAATGGGACCGGGCGCGCAGCGAGAAGCTGTCGCGCTGACCCCGCCGGTCTGCGCGGGTCCGCGTCGGCACCGGCCTTGATCGCGGCATGGACTTCGCCCTGACGGAGGCGCAAGCGGCATTCCTGGAGGTGGCAAGCGGCTTCGCGCGGGAGCGCCTGCTGCCGCACGCCGCCGAGTGGGACGAGGCGAAGGTGTTTCCCGTTGCGGTGCTGCGCGAGGCGGCCTCGCTCGGCCTCGCCGCGATCTACGCCGGCGAGGAGCACGGCGGCGCCGGGCTCGGCCGCCTGGACGCGGCGCTGATCTTCGAGGAGCTGGCGTCGGCGGACCCGTCCACGGCGGCCTTCCTGTCCATCCACAACATGGTCTGCTGGATGATCGACAGCTTTGGCAGCGCCGCGCTGCGGGCCCGCCTGCTGCCGGCGCTGGCGCGCTGCGAGATGATCGCCAGCTACTGCCTGACCGAGCCGGACGCGGGCTCCGACGCGGCGGGGCTTGCCACGCGCGCCGAGCGGCGCGGCGACCATTACCTGCTGAACGGCAGCAAGGCGTTCATCTCCGGCGCCGGGTCGAGCGATCTCTATGCGGTGATGGCGCGCACCGGCGGGCCGGGCGCCGGCGGCATCTCCTGCATCCTCGTCGAGAAGGGCGCGCCGGGGCTCTCCTTCGGCAAGCCGGAGCGCAAGCTTGGCTGGAACAGCCAGCCCACGGCGGCGCTGATCTTCGAGAACTGCCGGGTGCCCGTCGCCAACCGCCTGGGCGAGGAGGGCGAGGGCTTCCGCTTCGCGATGGCCGGGCTCGATGGCGGGCGGGTGAACATCGCCGCCTGCTCGCTCGGCGGCGCCCGCGCCTGCCTGGAGGCCGCGACCGCGCATCTGCAGCAGCGCCTGCAGTTCGGCCGGCCGCTCGCCGAGTTCCAGGCGCTCCAGTTTCGCCTCGCCGACATGGCGACCGCGCTGGAGGCGGCGCGGCTGATGGTGCATCGCGCGGCGGCGGCGCTCGACGCGCGCGAGCCGGACGCCGGCATGCGCTGTGCCATGGCCAAGCGCTACGCCACCGACGCCTGCTTCGGCATATGCGACGAGGCGCTGCAACTGCACGGCGGCTACGGCTACATCAAAGACTACCCGATCGAGCGCTACCTGCGCGACCTGCGCGTTCACCGCATCCTTGAAGGCACCAACGAGATCATGCGCGTGATCATCGCCCGCCGCCTGCTGAAGGCGGCCTGATCGTCGCGGGAGGAGAGCACCGGATGCCGAAGATCGCGTTCATCGGGCTGGGCAACATGGGCCGGCCGATGGCGGCCAACCTGATGAAGGCGGGCCATGAGGTCGCCGGCTACGACGTGATCCCCGAGGCCCTGGCGGCGCACCAGGAGGATGGCGGGCACGCCGCGGACTCGGCGCGCAGCGCGGCGGACGGCGCGGACGTCGTGATCAGCATGCTGCCGGCCGGCCTGCACGTGCGCGGCCTGTATATCGGCCCGGACGGGCTGATTCCGGCGCTGCAAGGTGCGAAGCCGACCCCGCTGCTGATCGACTGCTCGACGATCGATTTCGAGACCGCGCGTGAAGTGGCGGCCGCCGCCGCCGCGGCCGGCATCGAGATGCTGGACGCGCCGGTCTCCGGCGGCACGGTCGGCGCGGCGGCGGGAACGCTGACCTTCATGGTCGGCGGCTCGGCGGAGGGGTTTACGCGCGGTCGGCCGGTGCTCGAACGCATGGGGCGCAACACCGTGCACGCCGGCCCGGCCGGCGCCGGGCAGGCGGCGAAGATGTGCAACAACCTGATCCTCGGCGTCAGCATGATGGCGGTGTGCGAGGCGTTCGTGCTGGCCGACCGCCTCGGCCTCGACCGGCAGAAGCTGTTCGAGATCAGCGCGACCTCCTCGGGCCAGTGCTGGTCGCTGACCACCTACTGTCCGGTGCCCGGCCCGGTGCCGGCCTCGCCGGCCAACCGCGACTACGCGCCGGGCTTCACCACGGCGCTGATGCTGAAGGATTTGCAGCTCTCCCAGCAATCGGCGGAGAGCAACGCCGCGCCGACCCCGCTCGCCGCGCACGCGACGCGGCTCTACAAGGCGATGGCGGACGCCGGCCTGGCGGCGAACGACTTTTCCGTCGCCTTCCGCTGGCTCTCCGGTGTGACGCGCGAGAGCCTGGTGCCGGGCGGCACATAGGAAAATGTCCGCCGCGCGCTTCAAGGCGGCCCGCGAGTTTCTGCTCGCTCACCGCGAGGACTACGAGACCGCATTGGCCGGCTTTCGCTGGCCGGAGCTGAAAGAATTCAACTGGGCGCTCGATTGGTTCGACGCCGAGTTGGCGGCCGGTGCGAACGGCGGCGCGACGGCGCTGCGCATCGTCGGCGAGGGTGCGGCGCATCTCAGCTTCGCGCAGCTTTCGGAGCGCTCGAGCCGGGTGGCCAACGGGCTGCGCGGGCTCGGCGTGCGGCGCGGCGACCGCATCCTGCTGATGCTCGGCAATGTCGCTCCGCTCTGGGAGGTGATGCTGGCGGCGCAAAAGCTCGGCGCCGTCGTCGTGCCGGCGACCACCCTGCTGACCGCGGACGACCTGGCCGACCGGGTGGCGCGCGGCGGCGTGCGCTTCCTGGTCGCCCCCGCCGCGGAGGCGGCAAAGATCGCCGCGCTCGACCCCGCGGTGCGGCGCGTCGCCGTCGGCGGTGCGGTTCCCGGCTGGGACGAATACGCCGCATTGCTCGGCGGCGACCCGACTTTCGCGCCCGACGGCCCGACCCGCGCCGACGATCCGCTGCTGCTCTACTTCACGTCCGGCACGACGGCGCGCCCGAAACTCGTCCTGCACAGCCACGCGAGCTATCCGGTCGGCCATCTCTCGACGATGTACTGGCTCGGCCTGCAACCCGGTGACCTGCACCAGAACGTTTCCTCGCCCGGCTGGGCGAAGCACGCCTGGAGCTGCTTCTTCGCCCCCTGGAACGCCGGCGCCGGCGTGTTCGTGTTCAACCAGCCGCGCTTTTCCGCCAGGTCGCTGCTCGACGCGATCGTGCAGCACGGCGTCACCACCTTCTGCGCCCCGCCCACCGTCTGGCGCCTGCTGATCCAGGAAAACCTGTCCGAGTGGCAAACGATGCTGCGCGAAGTGTGCAGCGCCGGCGAGCCGCTGAACCCCGAAGTCATCGAGCGCGTGCGCGCCGCCTGGGGCCTGTCGATCCGCGACGGCTACGGCCAGACCGAAACCACGGCGCAGGTCGCCAACCCGCCCGGCCAGCGACTAAAACCTGGCTCGATGGGCCGCCCGATGCCCGGCTACCGCATCGCGCTGCTCGACGCCGAAGGCCGCGACGCCGCCGAAGGCGAACTCTGCATCGCCCTCGACCCGCCCCCGCTCGCGCTGATGCGCGGCTACCAGACCGAAACCGGGAAGATTTCCCCGCCCGAAGGCGCCTTCTACCGCACCGGCGACATCGCCGCCCGCGACGCCGACGGCTATTTGACCTATATCGGCCGCGCCGACGACGTGTTCAAAGCCTCCGACTACCGCATCAGCCCCTTCGAGCTGGAAAGCGTGCTGATCGAGCATCCCTCAATCGCCGAAGCCGCCGTCGTCCCCTCTCCCGACCCCCTGCGCCTCGCCGTCCCCAAAGCCTTCATCTCCCTGGTCCCCGGCACGCCCGCCGACCGCGAAGCCGCGCTGTCGATCTTCCGCCACATCCGCACCCGCCTCGCCCCCTACAAGCGCATCCGCCGCCTCGAATTCTTTCCGGACCTTCCGAAAACCATTTCCGGAAAAATTCGCCGCGTGGAGCTGCGTCGCGCCGAGGAACAACGCGCGGTGGGAGCTCACGCCGAAGCCGAATTTTTGGAAGCAGATTTTTCCGAGTTGTCGTGACCCGCGAGCTTCAGTCGAAGAAATCCTCGTCCACCTTCTTGATATGCAGGGTCTCTTCGACTCTGCATCCGATGTTGTAGCGGATCATCAACTCAGCGAGCTGTTCGCCATTGATCAACACAATGCGCTTGCTGAGAAATTCGGCCGTCTCTTTCGCTGACGGCGAAAAGGCCGACGTCGTCACGAACAGCCCCTTCGTCGCTTTGTGGCGATCGAGGCTGCCGAAAAAATCCCTGATCGCGCTGGAACCGATGTTGTTGCCGGCCGCGTAGCGCTTTGCCTGCACATAAACTCGATCCAGTCCCAGCGCATCCTGATCGATGACGCCATCCACCCCATCATCGCCACTGCGTCCCAGCGAGCGACCGGCGCCGGCGACAGACCCACCAAAGCCCATGCTGAGCAGCAGTCTCACGATGAGTCGTTCAAAGAAGTCGGGCGGCGCAGCCTGGATGCGATCGAGGAGCTCCTGCGCGAGCGAGACTTCGATCTGCCGGTGTGCAACACGCATGATCTCGTCGGGCGTTTCCGTGCGGGTTACGAGATCGGAGCTTGCTCGCTGCTGGGCTTCCGATTGCCCCGTCTCACGAGCCGATCTTTCCTTGAAACGCTTGAACTCCTCGAACTGCGCCAGGAAGGTGTTGTCGATCCGCGCAGGCTGCGACGCGATGACCTGCTCCCCGCGACGGGTGATCTGGAAGTGCCCGCGCCGGGTTGATTCGATCAGGCCGGCTTTGCCCAGATACGTTTTCGCCCAATGCACCCGATTGCTGAACACCGTCTGTTTGCCGGAAGGCAGTAGCGTCGTCCGCTCTTCTGGCGACAGGCCGAATTGCTTCGCAAGTTGCTCAGCCACCTCGCCAATGCGGACCTCTCCGTGACACGCGGCAGACAGGACCGGCAGCATGAGCTCTTGATAATCGGGCAGGGACATTGGGCGAAACTGATCAAGCCGCGGCGGAGCCGCCGGCCAGCGCTTCCCGCACTGCGTCGGGGTTGTGTTCGATCACCAGCAGCAGCATCCGCGCCGCCTGCTCCGGCCGTCGGCGGCCGTGTTCCCATTCCCGGACCGCGCTGAGGCTGAATCCGAACCGGGCGGCGAAATCAGGCTGGCTCAATCCGAGCTTGCGGCGGATCGCGCGCACATCCACCTGATCGGGCACGTGCACGACGAAGCCCTCCGTCGTTTCTCCGCGCGCGTACCGGCGGCCGTTTCGCGCGCTGCGAAGCATGCGGTGACCGGCGCGGGGCATAGAGACGCACTCCCCCGCGATAGTCCTCGGCCAGCCCGGCCAGTTGCTTGCGGAGCGCGTTGCGCTCGCGCCCAAGGGAGGCGCCGCGGAAGCCTACACGAAAACCCCCTGCATCGCCCCGGCCGGATACCGCGTCCCCGAAGCAGCGCCGGCAGGAATCGCCGCCGCCAGGCTCTCCACCTCCGCATCACTCAACACCAAATCCGCTGCCGCCAGATTTTCGTCCAGCCGCGCCGCATGCCGCGTTCCCGGGATCGCGACGACATCGTCGCCCTGCGCCAGCAGCCAGGCTAGCGCGACCTGCGACGGCGTACACCCCTTCCGCGCCGCCAGCGTGAAAATCGGCTCGACCAGTTTGCGGTTCGCCGCAAGATGCTCGCCCTGGAACCGCGGATGCGCCGCCCGCCGCCCATCCACGTCCGCCGCGGACTGGATTTGTCCAGTTAGCATGCCGCGCCCCAGCGGCGAATAGGCAACGAAGCTGATCCCCAGCGCGCGTGCGGTCCGCCGCGTCTCCTCGGCTTCCTCGCGATACAGCAGCGAAAATTCCGTCTGCACCGCCGCAATCGGATGCACCGCGTGCGCCCGGCGGATCGTCTCGGGCCGCGCCTCCGACAGCCCGAGGAAGCGCACCTTGCCCAGTTGCACGAGGCGCGCCATCGCCCCCACCGTCTCCTCGATCGGCACGCTCGGGTCCACCCGGTGCTGATAGTAGAGGTCGATCACCTCCACCCCGAGACGTCTGAGGCTCGCATCACAGGCCTGCATCACGTAATCCGGATGCCCGTTCACGCCGTTCGGCTGCCCCTCCCGCCGGATCTGGCCGAACTTCGTCGCCAGCACGACATCGCGGCGCCGCTGCCTGATGGCACGTCCGACGACGAGCTCGTTGTGCCCCCAGCCATACATGTCCGAGCTGTCGAAATGATTCACGCCGCGATCGATGGCGTGACGGATCAGCGCCTCCGAGGTCGCGTCATCCGCATCCCCATAGATTCCCGACAGCGACATGCAGCCGAGCCCCACCGCCGACACCGCCAAAGCACTCCCGCCCAGCGTGCGCCGTGGCACCATCGTTTCGTCGCGCATCCGGTTCTCCCTCGGTACTCCAGGGTTCGTCATCGACTCAGTGCGAGGCCGCCGGAAGCGCCGCCCGCATCTGGTGCCACCAATAGACGATCTGCGCGGGAATGCGGCCAAATTTGCCGCCGGCATAGGGCAGCCCGTCGGCAAACAGCCGCCAGCGATCATCCCCCTGAACAATCCCCTCCGCGATCAGCCGTCCGAATGCCGAGGTCAGCGCGACGCCCAGCCCGCCAAACCCCGTCGCGTACCAAACATCCGGCGCAAGCTGCCCGATCACCGGAAACCGGTGCCGCGTCATCGGCATTTTTCCACCC
>JAFAYA010000053.1 GCA_019240635.1 Acidisphaera sp.
CGGCCGTGCGCTTCTTCGCTTCCCAGGAACGGCCGAGGATGCGCGCCATCTCCGCGACCCGTCCGAACAGCAGCGCGTTCTTCATCTCCACCGCGTCCTCCTTCAGCCGGTGCAGGCTGTCGAGCGAGTTGCCGGCGACGGCCGACATGCGCTGCTGCTGCTCCTCGATGATCTGCTCGGAGCGGCGCGAGACGCCGCTGAAGCAGACGATAAGCGAGATCTCGAATTCGTTGAGGAACGGCCGCGCGACACGCAGCGGGTTGACGATGACGCGGTCGTTGGCGAAGAACTCGATGAAGTTGGTGCCGCCGAACGCCGCCGCGTACTGGTCCTGCTTGCCGCCGGCCAACTGCAGGTCCTTGCGCTCGATCTCGAAGGCGAGGTGCGCCACCTCGTAGAGGCCGAGCGGAATCCTGAGCAGCGCGCGGAACGCCTCCACCAGCGCCACCGCCAGCGCCGAGGAGGAGCCGAGCCCGGAACCGGGCGGCGCGTCGACGAACGAGGTCAGCCGCAGCGGCAGCGGCCGGCCCCCGCCGAACTGCTCGATCGCGCGCCGATAGACCCCGGCGTGCAGCGCCAGGCTCGACGTGGCGATGGCGCCGAGGTCGGCGGAAAAGCTCTCCTCGACATCGAGGTCGCGCGCGCTGAAATGCACCTCGCCGTCCGGGGAGTCCTCGATGAAGGCGTAGGCGTAGCGGTCGATCGTGCTGTTCAGCACGGCGCCGCCGAACCGGTCGCAATACGGGCTGAGGTCGGTGCCGCCGCCGGCGAGGCCGAGGCGAAGCGGCGCGCGCGCCCGGATCACCGGCACCGCGTCCGCCAAAACTCTGTCCCGGAGGAATGGCACGTCCGGAAAGCGTAGCTCCTCGAGCATGGCGTGTCATCCCCCGCGCACCGGCGTGCGGGCATCCTCGGCAGGCTCCCTGAACGCCGGGTTTACGGCGCGCGCGCCAGGGTCCGGTAGTGCTCGGCGAGTACGTGGAAGGCGAGCTTCGTGGTCTGCTTGTCCTCGGCGATCAGGCCTTTCCGGTTGAAGCCCCGCTGGTAGCCGGTCTGCCGGCGTTCCGACCGGAAGTCGTACAGCAGCCACGGACAGAAGCCGCGCACATAGGCGGCGCGGGCGGCGATCTCGATCTGCCGGCGATAGACCTCGGCCTGGCACTCCTCGGTGAACAGCGTCCCCGGGCCGCCGTGCAGGCCGGCCACGGCGTCGGCCCCGGTCTCGCTGATGACCACCGGCTTGCCGGGACGCGAGTTCTCCAGCAGCCGTTCGAGGCCGGTGAAATCGGGCTCGTACCAGCCGAAATACTCGTTGAGGCCGATGACATCCAGGTGCGCGGCGAGCCGGTCCTCGATGCGGAAGGCCTGCCGGTTGATCAGGCAGGCGGCGACGACGAGGCGCGTCGGATCGGCCCGGCGCGCGGCCTGCGCCAGCTCGGACATGAAGGCGTAGCGCGCGTCGGTGTCGGCGTTCTCGTTGCCGACGCCCCAGAGCACGACGGAGGCGCGGTTGCGATCGCGCGCGATCAGTTCGAGAAGCTGGTTCTCGGCGTCGGCGTAGGTCTCGGGATTGGCGAAGTCGATCGCCCAGTAGACCGGGATTTCCTCCCACAGCATCACGCCCTGCTCGTCGGCGATTTCGGCCGCCCGCTCGTGGTGCGGGTAGTGGGCAAGGCGAAGGAGGTTGCAGCCGAGCTCGCGCGCATGCGCGAACCGCCGGCGCAGGTCGGCCTCCGTGGTGGTCTTGCCGAGCACGGCGTCGTCCTCGTGCACGCAGATGCCGCGCAGATAGACCGGCGCGCCGTTCAGCACGATCTGCTCGCCGCGCACTTCGATCGTGCGCAGGCCGACACGGTCGGTCACCGCGTCCGCGCCGAAGCGCGCGGCGATGTCGTGCAAATGCGGCGAGGCCGGCGACCAGCGCTCCAGCCGGGCCGGGATGGTCGCGCGGCCGACCCCCTCGGAGATCGGCACGGGGGCGGTCACGCCGAGCCCGGGCAGGCTGACTTCCGCGGCGCCCGCCACCGGATCGGAGAGCCGGATGGTGACGGCCACCCCATGCTCGGCCAGCGAAACCTCGAGCTGTCGGATGAACACGGCGGGAAGCGGCAGCAGTTCGACCTCCCGGTAGAGCCCGCCATGGTTGAACCAGTCGAAGTGGTGCATGGGCACCCGCTCGGGCCGCCGCCGGTTGTCCACCTGGATGACGAGGTGGTTGTCGCCGGTGCGTACGTGCTGGGTCAGCTCGACGCAGAAGGGCGTCGACCCGCCGCGATGCGCGGCGAGAAAGACGCCGTTGAGAAACACGCGCGCCTCGTAGTTCGCGGCGCCCACCCGCAGCACGAGGCGCGGCGATTCGCCGTTCCAGCCGAAGCGCCGGGCGTACCAGCCGCCGCCTTCGAAGTAGCGCGATTCCGGCCGCGCGCAGGTCCAGCAACCCGGCACTGGCGTCAGCTCCGCACCCCAGAGATCGGCGTCGCGCGGCCGGTCCCAGCGCTCGGGCGGCAGCGGCGGGTCGGCGAACCAGCGCTGGCGTAGCCCCTCGTCGAACAGGTCGGGGGTGAAGTGCCACTGTCCGCCCAGCGGGATGCGCCGCCGCCCGCCGATGTGCAGCATCGTCGCGTGGCCGACGCGGCTCGCCGCGTAGCGATCCGCGTAGCGCTCATCGTGCAGGTGGGCGAACGGGTCCTCGGTCACGCTGCTGCATCCAGCCGGTAGCCGATGCCGATCATTCGCCGGAAATGCCAGGGCCGCCAGCCCGGCCAGAGCAGGTCGGCGGCCATCGCGATGGCGATCCAGCGGAACCAGGCTGCAAAGGTGTTGGAGAGGCCCTGCGGCTCGGTGTAGCCGCGCACCCAGCCGTCTTGCCGCCGCACTCCCTCGTGCTCGTCGGCGAAACCACCGTCAGGGCTCTGGAATTCCAGCAACGCGGCCAGCTTGCGCCGGAGCCATCCGCGGATGTCCGCGCGCCGGTGGTCGAGCAGGACGTGCGCATGCACCAGCAGATCGACGAGATCGACGTCGATGCAGGCGCTGTCGATCCCGGTCGGGCGCGACAGCGCGTAGTCGACGGCGCGGTCGTGATAGGGGATCGGCCGTCCCGTCGCGTAGTAGAGGTGAAAATTGTGCACCGCCCCGGCCATCGCGTGCAGCGCGGCGCGGCTGTCGCAGGATTGCCCGACGCCCCAGAACCCGGTCGCCGGTTCCTGCAGCCGGTCGTGCCAGTCGAACAGCAGGCCGAGCGCTGCGTCCACCTCTTCCAGGCGCGCGCCGCCGAATCGCCGCATCAGCAGCAGGAAGCTGCCAAGATTGACGATGTTGTTTCCCTCCTGCCAGGGATCGCGCAGGTCGCGCTCGGCCAGCCAGGCCTTTAGCGCGATCGGCGCCAGGAACGGGCGGGCGAAGTCCAGCACGGGCGGCAGATCCGGATCGAGCGCTTCGACGGCGCCGAGCGCGTAGTTCGTGACGTGGAAGTCGATGTAGCGCCAGGTCTCCGCGGCGTCGGGCTTCTTGAACACGTCGGCATCCTGCATGCCGGGAATGCGGAACACCCCGTCGGCACGCCGGTGCGCGTGCAGCCAGCCGAGCAGCGCCCGGCGTTCCCCGCCGTCCCACACGCCGCCGAGCAGATGCCGGCACATCGTGGCGTTGTACGTGCCGGGCAGCAGCACGCCCGGCCAGCGCGCCACGTCGTGCACCGCGCTGATGCGCGAGACCCCGCGCGGCAGGCCCGGCGCCTGCATGCTGTCGAGCCAGCCGAGCGTGCGCCGGCGTGCCGCCTCGATCCGGGGACGCAGGTCGGGGTCGTGCATCAGCCCTTCACCGCCCCCTCGACCATGCCGCCCATCACCCGCCGCTGCGCCAGCAGGAACAGCACCGCCGGGGGCAGGGTGGTGATCACCGCCAGCGCCATGATGCCCTGAAAATTGGTGCCGAGCTCGCCATTCAGGTCGAGCAGCGCCACCGGCAGGGTGTAGGTGTCGGGTGAGCTGGAGATCACCATCACCGGCAGCCACTGCGCCCAGTTCAGCAGGAAGCTGATGATGGCCACCGTCACGACAATCGGCCTGGCCATGGGCAGCACGATGCGGAACAGGATTTGCGCCTCGCCGGCGCCGTCGATCGTCGCCGCCTCGATCACCTCGGCCGGCAGCGTGCGGAAGAACTGCGCGAACAGGAAGAACGGCAGGGGACCGAGCGAAAGGAACAGGATGATGCCGAGATAGCCGCCGAGCAGGCCGAGCTTGTACATCACGATATAGACTGGGATCACCAGCAGCATGGCCGGATACACCATGGTCAGCAGGAACCCCGCCCGCAGCGCCCGCATGGCGAGCGCGCGCGGCCGCCGCATCAGCGCATAGGCGCCGAGCGCGGTCGCCAGCACCGCGAGCGCCGACGACGCGGCGGTGATGACGAGCGAGTTGACAGCGGCGCGCAGCAGCGAGACGCCCGCCACCGCGGCGATCGAGCGGAACGCATCCAGGTTCGCGGCCCGCGGCCACAGGCCGAGCGGGGCGGCCAGGATCTCGCGCGTCTAGCGGAAGGCGCCGGAGAGCATCCAGGCATAGGGGTAGAGGAACAGCAGGCTGATCGCGACGGCGACCAGCCAGGCGGCGAGCCGGACGGGGAGGGAAGGGCGCCTCACGCGGCCCCCGGTTCGCCAAGCCGCCAGGCGGTGCTCGCCGCCAGCAGCACGATCGCGAACAGCAGCGTCGCCATGGCCGTGGCCTGGCCGTAATTGCCCTGGTCGAACATCTCGTAGGCATAATAGCTGACGAAGTTCGTCGCACCGTTCGGGCCGCCCTTGGTCATCACCACGACGACGGTGAAGGTCTTCAGGAATTGGATGAGGGCATAGACCAGATTGAGCGCCAGCGCCGGCCGCAACTGCGGCAGCACGACATACAGCAGACGCTGCCAGGCACGCGCGCCGTCGACCTCCGCGGCCTCCGACAGCGCCCGGTCGCAGATCGCCAGGTTGGCCAGGAAGATCAGGACATAGAGGCCGGCGTGGTGCCACAGCTCGGCAAGCAGGACCGCGAGCATCGCGGTGCCCGGGGACGCGATGCCGCCGAAGCCAGGCAGGCCCAGCAGCTTCAGCGTCGCGTTCAGCGCGCCAAAGCTCTGGTCGAAGAGCCAGCGCCAGACCACGTAGCCGGCGATGTCGGGCGTCACCACCGGCAGGAAGGCGATGAGCTTGAGCACCGTGCGGCCGCGCCCGATCGCCACGCTGTCGAGCAGCAGGGCGTAGAGCAGCGCGAACCCGACATTCGCCGCGACGGCCAGCCCGGTGTACAGCAGGGTCCGCCACAGCGACTGCAGGAAGGCCGGGTCGGCGAGCACCGCGGCGTAGTTGGCGAAGCCGACGAAGCGCGGCAGCGGCCGCAGCGCGGTCGCGCTGTCGGTGAACGAGACCTCGATGCCCAGCAGGATCGGCCAGAGCCCGAACAGCACGGTCAGTGCCGCGAACGGCAGCGCGAACAGCCAGAAGACCGCCTCGCCCCGGCCCGGCCAGCCGCGCCGCCCGGCCGCGTGGAGCGGCAGTGCGAGGCTCAAGACGCCGCCGTCACCCCGGCTTCTGCGCCAGCGTCTTGGCCAGCGCCCGCATCTCCTCGGCGGTCTGGTGGATGAAGGCGGGGTAGTCCGTCGGCGGATTGGCGATGGCGCCCAGCAGCTTGCGGTGGAACGCCGCCTCGAGCTGCGGATACCAGGAATGCACGGATTCCGGGAAGTCGTAGGCCACCAGCGGCCAGGTCGGGCGGGCGAACATGCTGGCGCGCTCCGAAAGGCCGCTGACATCGAGGTCCTTGCGCACCGCCGAGCCGACGTCGCGCAAGGACGCCTGCTGCGCCGGCTTGGAGAGCAAGAAAGCGGCGAACTGCTCCGCCAGCTCCTTGTGCGGCGAATTCTCCGGCACCGCGACGCCGCGCATGCCGCCGATCACCACGGCGTTCTGCCGGTCGGCAAAGAAGCGCGGCCAGGGACCGACCAGGAAGTCCCCCTTGATCGCCTGGCTGTCCCATTTCGTGACGTTCCAGTCGCCCACCCGGAACATGCCGGCGCGGCCGCCTTCGATGACCTGGTACATCTCGTTGAACGAGTAGTTGATCGTGTCGGGAGGGACGAGATGGTAGGTGGTGAAGAGTTTCAGAAACTCCTCCAGCACCTTTGCGTGCTGCGGCTCGTCGATGACGATCGCGCCAGCCGGGTCGATCAGCGTATGGCGCAGGCCGGCGCCGAAGGTGAAGAGGTCGAGCATGTGGATGAGGTCGCGCGGGTGCGCCGCCTCCAGCGCAAAGCCGAACACGCTCCCCTTGCCGGTGCCTTCAGGGTCATCCGCCTGGAATTTTCCGCCGACGCGCAACGCATCTTCCCAGGTCGCGGGAAAATTCTCGCCGACCTTCCGCAGCCAGCTCTTGCGCACGCCGAACGCCATCTGCACGCGCTGCACCGGCAGGATGATCATGCGTCCGCCGTAGGTGGCGACGCGCAGGTCGTCGTCGCTGAGAAAATCCTTGTCGGCGATACCTGCGAAGACCGGCCGCAGGTCCATGACCTTGCCTGTCTCGCCGGCGATGCGGATCACCCGCTCGTAATTGTTGAAGATCAGGTCCGGCGCGGTCTCGGTGTTGATGGCGGCGATCACGCGGCCGAACCACTGCTCGGTCGGGAAGCTGATGGCGCGGACGGTGACGCCGGGATGCGCCTCGGCGAAGGCTTGGCCCGCCTCGGCGAACCATTTGGTGCCGTTGTCGCCGAGATCGTGCCATACCGTGAGCTGCTGGGCGGCGGCCGCGCCCGCCAGCAGCACCGCGAAGACGCCGCCGAGCAGAATGCGCGCCAGCGTGATGGACCGTCCCATCCCCCCTCCTTTCGCCGCCCTTTCGCGGAAGACGGAGTAGTCCGTCCTGCATGGAAAAAAGCAAGGCCAGGGGCGCTGCCCCTGGACCCCGCTGGGGCAACGCCCCAGGCCCCTTTACTTCAAGTGAAGGATTGCAAAGGCTCTGCCTTTGCCGGGGTCCAGGGGCGGAGCCCCTGGCCTTCCACTATCAGTCACCCGGGCAGCGGCGCCCAAAAGGGTGCGCGGCGTTGATTTGCCGGGCCGCCTGGACGACAAGGCACGCAAGAAGCGGCGCTCAAGGAGCCGGCGAGCGATGCCTGAACTTGTCCTGCACAACAGCCTGACGCGGCGGAGGGAGCGCTTCGTACCGCTCGACCCCGAGCACGTCCGGATGTACGTGTGCGGGCCGACGGTCTACGACGTGCCGCATATCGGCAACGCGCGCCCCGCCGTGGTGTTCGACGTGCTGGCGCGGCTGCTGCGCAGCCTCTACCCGCGCGTCACCTACGTGCGCAACATCACCGACGTGGACGACAAGATCAACGCGCGCGCGGCGGAACGCGGCGAGCCGATCGGCGCCATCACCGCGCGCACGATCGTCGACTACCACGCCGACATGGCGCAGCTGAACGTGCTGCCGCCCGACATCGAGCCGCGCGCCACCGCGCACATCATCGAGATGCTCACGCTGATCGAGCGGCTGATCGCGAACGGCCACGCTTATGCGGCGGACCGCCATGTGCTGTTCGCCGTCTCCAGCTTTCCGCAATACGGCCGCCTGTCCGGCCGCAGCCCGGACGAGCTGCTGGCCGGCGCGCGGGTGGAGGTCGCGCCGTACAAGCGCGATCCCGGCGATTTCGTGCTGTGGAAACCCTCCCCGCCGGACCTGCCGGGCTGGGACAGCCCATGGGGCCGCGGCCGCCCGGGCTGGCACATCGAGTGCAGTGCGATGGCCTGGCGCTATCTCGGCGAGACGTTCGACATCCACGGCGGCGGCAGCGACCTGATCTTTCCGCACCACGAGAACGAGTGCGCGCAGAGCTTTTGCGCCTTCCCCGGTGCGCAGTTCGCCCGGGTCTGGCTGCACAACGGCATGCTGCGCGTCGGCGGCGAGAAGATGTCGAAGAGCCTGGGCAACTTCTCCACCGTCCGCGACGTGCTGGCCGAGGCGCCCGGAGAGGCCGTGCGCCTGCTGCTGCTGCGCGGCCACTACCGGGCGGAGCTCGACTTCACCGCGGCCGGGCTGGCGGAATCGCGTCGCGAACTCGACCGCTTCTACCGCGCGCTCGACCGCGTGCCGGCCGCCGCCGGCCCGATGCCGGCGCCCGTGCCGGTGCCCGTCATGGCGGCGCTGTGCGACGATCTCAACACGCCGCTGGCGCTCGCCGGGCTGCACGCGCTGGCCGACGCGGCGCTGGCGGGCGACGCGCAGGCGGCGGCCGGGCTGCGCAGCGCCGGTGCGCTGCTCGGCCTGCTGCAGGCCGATCCGGCGGCCTGGTTCCGCGGCGCGGGCGATGCGGGCGCGATCAAGGCGGCGATCGCCGAACGCCAGGCGGCGCGCCGGGAGCGCGACTTCGCGCGCGCCGATGCGATCCGCGCCACGCTCGCCGGCCAGGGCGTGGTGCTGGAGGACGGGCCGGCTGGCACGACCTGGCGGCGCGCCTCAACCGGCGAGGGCGCGGGGCAATGACCGGGCGCGACCGCGGGGCGGCGATCGGGCCGATCGGCAACAGCCCGGTGGTGATCCTGGTCCGCCCGCAGCTCGCCGACAATATCGGCGCGGTCGCGCGCGCGATGGCGAACGGCGGCCTGTTCGACCTCCGTCTCGTCGCCCCGCGCGACGGCTGGCCGCAGGAAAAAGCCTGGCGCAACGCGTCCGGTGCGGACCGCATCCTCGATGAGCTGCGCGTGCACGCAACCCTCGCCGAGGCCGTCGCCGACCTGCAGCACGTCTACGCCACCTGCCCGCGGCCGCGCCACGTCATCACGCCCGTGCTGACCGCGCGCGGCGCCGCGGCAGAGCTGCGCGAGGCCTGCCGGCGCGACCTGCGCGTCGGCCTGCTGTTCGGGCCGGAGCGCGCCGGCCTCGATCGCGACGACCTGGCGCAGGCCGATGCGCTGATCCGCATCCCCCTCAACCCCGCCTTCATGTCGCTCAACCTCGCCCAGGCGGTGATGGTGCTGGCCTACGAGTGGTGGATTGCCGCCGAGGACGCGCCGCCGCGCCGGCTGATGACCAACGAGACCCGCATCGCCACCAAGGCCGAGCTTGAGAATTTTCTCAGCCACCTGCTCGACCAGCTCGACGCCAGCGGCTTCCTGCGCAACGCGCCGAAGCGGCCGGGCATGGTGCGCAACATCCGCCACTTCTTCGAGCGCGGCGAGGTGACCGAGCAGGAGCTGCGCAGCCTGCACGGTATCGTCACCGAGCTTGCGGTCGGCCGACGCGTGCGCGGCCGGCTGGAACCGGATATGGCGCCGGAGTGAACGTGCCGCCGACCGACCCCGCGCTGATGACCGCCGAGGAGCTGCTCGGCCACTACGCCCGCCGCAGCCTGAGCCCGGTCGAGACTCTCCGGGCGGTCACCGCGCGGATCGCCCGGCTGAATCCCGGCGTCAACGCCTTCGCCGTGCTGAACCCGGGCGCGCTGGCCGCGGCCGGCGAGAGCGAGATGCGCTGGCGTGCCGGCCGGCCGTTCGGCCTGCTCGACGGCGTGCCCTGCACGGTGAAGGACCTGGTCGACATGGCGGGCTTTCCCACCCGCCGCGGCAGCCGGCTGACCAGCCCCGACCCGGTCACCGAGGACGCGCCGGCCGTGGTCGGCCTGCGCGCCGGGGGTGCGGTGCTGCTCGGCAAGACCACCACGACGGAGTTCGGCTGGAAGTCGCCCGGCGACTGCCCGCTGCACGGCATCACCCGCAATCCCTGGAATACCCGGCACACCCCCGGCGGCTCCTCCTCGGGCGCCGGCGCCGCGGCGGCGGCCTGCTTCGGCGCGCTGCACCTCGGCACCGACGCCGGCGGCTCGATCCGCATCCCCGCGGCCTGGTGCGGCGTCGTCGGGCTGAAGCCGAGTTTTGGGCGCGTGCCGCAATGGCCGCTCGGCGCGTTCGCCGCGATCGCGGTCGCCGGCCCGCTGGCGCGCAGCGTGCGCGACGCCGCGCTGATGCTCTCCGCCATCGCCCGGCACGACCTGCGCGACCCCTACAGCCTGCCCGACGCGCCGCGCGACTGGCGCGACACGATCGAGCAGGGTGTCGCCGGGCTCTCGGTCGCGGTGTTGCGCGCGCCCGGCTTCGCGGCGCCGGTCGATGCGGACGGCATCGCCGCGGTCGAGGAGGCGGCCGGCCTGCTGCAGGACGCCGGCGCGTTCGTCGAGGAGGCCGATCCCGGCCTGCCCGACACGCGGGTGATCTTCGGCCGGGTCTGGGGCGTCGCACTGGCGCGCCTGGTGGCCTCCTTCGCCGAGGACCGGCGTCCGCTGCTCGATCCCGGCCTGCTCGAAGTCGCCGCCGAACTCGGCGGCATGCCGGCGATCGAATACATCGAGGCGGAGGCGCTGCGCCTCGCCGCCGCGCACGCGATGGCGCGGCTGCACCAGCGCTTCGACCTCGTGCTGTGCCCGACCGTGCCGGCCCCGCCGCCGCCGGCCGACGTGCGGACGAGCAATCCGCTGACCGCGCTGTGGAGCGCCTGGGCGCCCTGGACCTTCACCTTCAACCTGACGCGCCAGCCGGCGATCACCGTGCCGATGGGCCCAGGGCTCGCCGGGCTGCCGCGCTCCGTGCAGGTCGCGGCCGCGCTCTATCGCGACGACCTCGTCCTGCGCGCGGCGCGGGTCATCGAGACCACCCGGCCGCCGACATACCCTGATCTGGAAGGACCTCCCGCATGACCGCGGACCCGACGCACGTCACCGCCTGGCTCGCTGACCAGCAGGAGGCCATGGTCGCCCTGCTGCGCGACATCGTCGACATGGACAGCGGGAGCTACAACAAGCCCGGCATCGACGCGGTCGGCGACGTGCTGCGCCGCTTCCTGGAGGCGAACGGCATCGCCGTCGAGCGCCTGCCGCAGCGCCGCCACGGCGACTGCCTGCGCGCGCTGGTCCCCGGCGCGCGTCCGGATGAACGGCGGATCATGCTGCTCGGCCATCGCGATACGGTGTTTCCCGACGGCGAGGTCGCGCGTCGGCCGTTCACCATCCGCGACGGCAACGCGCACGGCCCGGGGGTCGCCGACATGAAAGCGGGGCTGGTGATGAACTGCTTCGTGCTCGCCGCCTTCCGCCACTGCGGCGGCGCGTCCGGCCCGCTGGTCGGGCTGTTCACCGGCGACGAGGAGATCGGCAGCCCGGAAGGCCGCCCGGTCATCGAGGCGGAGGCGCGCGCGGCCCGCGCGGTGTTCAACGCCGAGCCCGGCCGGGCCTCCGGCAACGTCGTCACCGGGCGCAAGGGCGGGGTGTTCATGCTGACGCGCATCACCGGCAAGGCCGCGCATTCCGGCGGCAGCTACACCGAGGGGATCAGCGCCATCGAGGAACTCGCCCGCAAGGTGCAGGCGATCCACGCGCTGACCGATCTCGACCGCGGCATCACACTGAATGTCGGCCTGGTCAGCGGCGGCCAGAGCGTCAACACCGTGGCACCCTGGGCGGAGGGGCAGATCGACCTGCGCTACGTGTCACCCGCCGATCGCGACGCGATCATGGGACGGCTTGAGGCGATCGTCGCGCACAGCAACGTGCCGGGGACTCACGCCGAGCTGACCATCAAGGGCGAATTCCTGCCGATGACGCAGGATGAGGCCTCGGGCCGCCTGTTCGCGGCCTACCAGGCGGCAGCCAAGGGAGCCGGCTTCACACCGGGCGGCGAATTCGCCGGCGGCTGCGCGGATTCCGGGTTCACCGCCGGTGCGGGCGCGCCGACGATTTGCGGCGTCGGTCCGGTCGGTGGCAAGGCGCACGGGCCCGACGAATTCCTGCGGCTGGACACGCTGGTGCCGCGGGCGCAGGCCTGCGCAGGCGCGATCCTCGGGCTGGAGGCGGCGGGGCTGTAGGGCCGGCCGCCGGCTCGGACGGCAATCCCTCGCTCAGCGCCAGCGACCCCAGCCCCCGCCGCGCCAGCCGCCCCAGCCACCGCCGTGCCACCCGCCCCAGCAACAGCCGCCGCCGACGCCGACCACCACTGGTGGGCCGGCATAGGCGTAGGTGTAGCCGGGGGCGTAGTAGCCGCCGTAATACGGCGAGCCGGGATAGACCGCGCAGCCGCCCAGCAAGGCGACGGCGGCGATGACGGCGAGCAGGCGTCGCGGGCTGCGTCCGGACATCGGAGTGCTCCTGGCAGTGGCGGCCGAGGCGGCGGCCGCTCGATGAGAAGCGAGCAGAGCCGCCGTGGGTTGCCAGCGAAGATCAGGGCGGGCTGAGGCGGCGGCGCGGAAACATCGTGGCGAATTCGCGGCGGCGCGCCGATAACCCGGCCGGGACCCGAACGTAACTGCGACGTGATGCCCGGTTGCCGCTGCGGTCCGGATTTCGCCACGTTCTCGCGCGACCGATGCGATGAATACTGCCCGCCAGGAGAAACGTCCGTGCGCACCCGCAGAAGCTGCTATCTCGCCAGCACCGCGCTGGTCGCCGCCGCGCTGGGCCTCGCCCCAATGGCGGCCCGCGCGCAGGCAGCGCCCGGCGACCCGCCGGCGCGGGTCGGGCGGCTCGCCGTCATCCAGGGCACGGTCTCCTTCCACACCGCCGGCGAGGACCATTGGGAGCCGGCGACGCTCAACTATCCGGTCACCGACGGCAATGCCTTCTGGACCGAGCCGCAGGCGCTCGCCGAGATCGAGATCACCGCGAGCAGCCTGTGGCTGAGCGCGTCCACCGAGTTCGACGTCAGCACGCTCGACAGCCGCGCGCTGCAGGCCGTGGAGCCGCAGGGCGAGCTCTACCTGCACCTGCGCTATCTCGCGGCGGGCGAGACCTACACGATCCAGACCCCACGCGGCACCGTCACGCTCGCCGCGAACGGCCGCTACGACGTGGTCGCCGGCGACACCGACCACCCGACCACCGTCTCGGTGCTGGACGGCGCGGCGCAGATCACCGGCAACAACATCTCGCTCCAGGTGCAGGCGAACCAGACCGCCTCGATCACCGGCACCGGCACGTTCCAGGGCAGCGTCGGGCCGCTGGCGCAGGACGCCTTCCTGGCCGCCATGGTGCAGCGCGAACAGCCGCCGGCCGCTCAGGCCGCGGCGGCGGCGCCGGGGGTGGTGCAGCAGATGACCGGCTGCCAGGATCTCCAGCAATACGGCACCTGGCAACCGACGTCTGATTACGGCGAGGTCTGGTATCCGCAGGTCGATCCGGGCTGGGTTCCCTATCGGGAGGGGAGCTGGTCGTACGTCGCCCCGTGGGGCTGGACCTGGGTGGACGCCGCCCCCTGGGGGTTCGCGCCGTTCCATTACGGGCGCTGGGTGCATGTCGGCGAGCGCTGGGGGTGGGCCCCGGTCTATTCGGGGGCTGTGTCCGCGCGGCCGGTCTATGCACCGGCGCTGGTCACCTTCTTCGGCCTCGGCGCGGCCGCCGCCATCGGCGTGCGGGCAGGGGCGTTTGGCCCCGGCCCGGCGTTCTCGCATGGCAATGTCGGCTGGGTGCCGCTTGGACCCGACGAGCCCTATCGACCGCCCTACCCGGCGAGCCCGACCTACATCCGCAACGTCAACGTGACGAATGTCAGGAACGTCACGAACATCACGCAGGTGCGCAACGACATCACGATCAACCGCTTCGCCAACAACGCGGCGGCGACGGTGGTGCCGGCGGAAGCGATGGCGGCGTCGCGCCCGGTCGCGCGGGAGGTGCAGCGGGTCGATCCCGGGCAGCTCGCGCAGGTGCGTCCGGTATTCAGCCGGACGCCGATCGCGCCGACGGCGGAAACGGCCGGCGTGACGCCAGCCGTCGCGCGGGCGCTCCGCCTGCCCGCGCCGGCCGCCGCCCGCCCGGCCGCGCCCGGCCCGGCGGTGAACGAGACGGTATTCCGGCACGCGCCCGGCCGCCTGCCGGAGGCGCCGGCGCTGCGTCCGGCGGGTGCCGCCAATCCCGCCGCCCCGGCTCCCCATGCCAACGAAATACGGCCGGGTGAGGCGACCCCACCGATTCCGCAGGCAATTCCCGAAGCGCGCCCCGGCCAGCCGGCGGCGGTGCTGCGGCCGGGAGCGCCGGGCCCGGAAATCCGGCCGGGTGAGCCGGGACGCGGCGGCCTGCCGCCGCTGGTGGCGCCGCATCCGCCGGCCGGGCGGGTCGGCGAACCGGCCACTCAGGCGCAGCCGGGACCGGCCGGTCCGAGTGCCGCGCCCGCGTTCCAGGAGCACGCCCGGCCCGGCCCGGCCCGGCCCGGTGCCGCGCCGGAACTGCGTCAGGCCTCACCGGCCGCCCCACTGGCCGCCCCACCGGCCGCCCCACCGGCCGCCCCATCGACCGCCCAGCCACCGGCGCCGCCCCAGGGGGTCCGCCAAGCGCCGGAACTCCACCCCGCACCGCCGCCCCAGACGCCGGCTGCTCATCCCGCCCCCGCCGCGCCGGCTCATGCCGCTCCGGCGGTCGTCCATCCGGCGCCCGAGCCGCCGCGTGTCGCCGCGCCGCCGCCGCACCCGGCCGCAGCACCACCCCCGCCGCATTCGGCGGCACCGCCGCCTCCGCCGCACCCGGCGGCAGCGCCACCTCCGCCACGTCCTTCGCCGGCACCACCTCCGCCGCGTCCCGCGGCACCGCCTCCGCCACCCCCGCATCCGGCCGCGCCGCCGCCCGCGCCCCACGCTAGCCCCGCGCCGCACCCAAGACCCGGCGAGAAGGACCAGCAGCACCCCTGACGGGTGCGCGGCGTGCTCAGCGCCCGAGCAGGCGGCGCGCGGTCGCGCAGACTTCGGAGGGAAGGTAGGGTTTGGCGACGAAGGCGTCGTTGGCCGAGCCCGCCTCCCGGGCGAGTTCCGGCCGCCCGGTCATGAAGATGACCGGCAGATCCGGCGCCTGCCGGCGCGCCGCGCGGGCGAGCGCCAGCCCGTCCAGCGCGCCCGAAAGCTGGATGTCGGTGAGCAGAAGGTCGATGGGCTCAACCGCCGCCAGCAGCGCGAGGGCCTCCTCGCCGCTGGCCGCCTCGCTGACCTGGAAGCCATCCTCGGCCAGCGCCGTGGCCAGCGTCAGCCGGATCAGGAACTCGTCCTCGACGATCAGCAGCCTCGGTCCAGGCCTCTGCATGCCAGCACCCGGTTGTCGCCCCCATCGAGGCGCACCGGCGTGCGCGGAGCGGCATTCCGCAGCCAAACGTGCCGCCCGGAGCGGAGTTCGCGGCGCGGGCTCCCCGGCGCCCCCGCCCATCCTGGGCGCGTGATCCATCGTCAGGACTGTGCTTTTCGTAAATTTCCGTTACAATCATCCGAGGGGAACGAGCGGGCCACGCCAGCCAGCGTCGACCGCCGCCCCCGGGGGGAAACGCAAACGGTTGCGGTTCGCGAGGCCATGAGAACTCGCCGTGCAGGGCGGCCGCGCCTGGCCGATGCGCTGCTGCTGGCGCCGGCGTGCCTCGCGCTCGCCGCGGAGTGCCTGTTCGGCGGTCTTCGCGACGGCCTCTCGGCGCTGCACGCGACACCTCCGGTGCTGGCGATGCGCGCCGGCTTGGCGCGCGTCTCGCCGCTGGTCGCGCTGCCGCTGTTCGTCGTGCCGGAGGCGGCGAGCCACGCCGGCACGGTTTTGGCAGCGGTACTGGCCACCGAGCACCGCGTCGCGCTGGCGAGCTCGGTCTATGTGCTGTCCCGCGTCATCGCGCTGGTCCTGCTCGCCGCGGTCTGGGATGCCTGCGCGCCCGCGCTGCTGAGCCTGCCGTGGTTCGCCCGCTCGCACGCGCTGGCCGGCCGGCTGCGCAGCCGCCTGCGGGCGCGGCTCGCCTGGCGACGGGCGCAACTGCGCGCGCGGATGCCGGCTCGCGGCGCCCGGCTGGTCCGTCGCTTCCGTGCGCTGCGCCTGCACCTGCGGCGACAGGCGCGGCAGCTCAGGCCCGGGTGAACCGAAACCGGCCGAGCCGGCGCAACGTTCCGCTGCACGGCTGCCTCGGGGCCCAGGAGGTCTTCATGCGTTCGTATGCCGGACCGGCGACGCTCGTCGCTGCGGCCGCGATTGCGCTGTGGGCGGCATCCGCCCAGGCGCAGGACGCCGACATCCGTGCCGACGGGCTGCGCCAGACGCTCGGATGCGAGGGCCAGGACGCCTCGGTGCACGGCAACGGCGATCGCGTCCGCTTCGCCGGCGCGTGCCGCTCGCTCGACCTGCGCGGCGACGGCGATCGGGTGGAACTCGGCATCGTGCCGGGCGGGCGCATCCTCGTGCAGGGCAACGGCGATCACGTGATCTACCACGTCGCCGGCGCCGGCCAGCCGAGCGTTGCCGTCAACGGCGAGGGCAGCGACGTGCGCGCCGGTGCGCCGCAGGACGCGGCGGCGCCGCCGCCGGACGGGCGCGCGGTCGAGCTGACCGGCGACAGCCAGCGGCGCGACGTCGATTGCACCGACCGTGACGTGACCATCGAGGCAAGCTCCAGCACGTTCACGCTGCGCGGCGGCTGCCGTTCGGTGACGCTGAGCGGCAGTTCCGACGGCGTCGAGGCGGAGATGCTGCCGGGCGGGCGCATTCGCGTCACCGGCGACTCCAACACGCTCACCTGGTTCCTGCGCCACTCCGGCGCCGATCCGCAGATCGACCTTGAAAGCGGATCGAGCCAGGTCCGCCGGATCCAGCGCCTGGGCGGCGCGGCGATCGGGCAGGGCATCGCCGCGCCGGAAGGCCCGGGACCGATGCTGCTGACCGGCGAGGCGCGCACCGCCGAGGCCAGCTGCGCCGGGCAGGACGTGCAGGTGCAGGGCAACGGCAACGACTTCGTGCTGCGCGGCGGCTGCCGCTCGCTTTCCGTGCACGGCAACGGCAATCACATCCAGGCCGAGCTGCAGCCCGGCGTGCGCGTCGCCATCCAGGGCAACGGTGACCAGGTGACCTTCGTGCTGGTCGCCAGCGGGCCGGAGCCGATCGTCTCGCTCGACGGCAACGGCAGCCGCGCCTGGCGGGTCGCGCGGCTCGGCGACGCCGGTCCGCCTCCCACCGTCGGTCCGAACGGCGTCGCGGTGCAGGGCAACGCGCGGATCACCGGCATGCCGAACGTGCCGCAGCGCGACACCGGCACCCAGTAGCAAGCACCGCTGGACGTGGCCCGGGCGCATGGGGCAGGAAGCTCCCCATGCGCTTCGTTGTCATGCGCTTTCCAGGCGGAGCCGTGCTGGCGTGCTGGGCGTTCCTGCTGGCTGCGGCGGCACGGGCGCAGACGGCCGACGTGCGCGGCGACGGACTGGACCAGGTCGTCGCCTGCGACGGCGGCGCCGCTTCGCTGCAAGGCAACGGCAACACCATCGCCTTCCGCGGCGCCTGCCGCTCGCTCGACCTGCGCGGCGAAGGCGACCGCGTGCAGATCGACATCGTCTCCGGCGGCAGCATCCATCTGGAAGGCAACGGCGACCGCGTCCGCTATCGCGTCGTGAACGGCGGCGAGTCGCCGCGCGTGCTGGTGCGCGGTGAAGGCAGCACGGTGGTCGCGACCGCCGCACCTGAGGAGCCGGCCTATAGCGAGCGGAGCGTGGCGCCGCTGGTCAACCCCGAGCCCCGCCTGCCCAGGCTCGCGACCCGCACCCTTCCCCCGCCGCGCCCTGCGCCGCCTACTCCACCCAGTGCGGTGGCCAAGCCCGCGCCCACTGCGGAGCCCAGCCCGCCACCCCGCCCTGTCCCGGCGGTCGTGCCGGCGACGGGCCCAATCGTGCTCGGCGGCGACGGCCAGACGCGCGACCTCGATTGCACCGGGCGGGACGTGCAGATCGAGGGCAACGGCGGCGTGTTCACCCTGCGCGGCGGCTGTCACTCCCTGGCGATCCAGGGCAACGGCGAGCAGGTGAAGGCCGAACTGCTGCCCGGGGTGCCGCTGACCGTTCAGGGTGAGGACGACGTCGTGACCTACACCGTGCACGGCGCCGGCGCCGATCCGAATGTCTGGGTCAACGGCCACGGCAGCACGGCCCGCAAAGCGGCCCGGCCGGGCTGAGCGAAGGGGGAAGAAGCCTATGCAGGCTCTGCTGCGGCTGTTCGCCGGCGGCCTGGCGCTGGCGGCCGCGACGGCGCAGGCGCAGGACGCGCGGCACGCCGCGGCGGCCAGCAACATGGCGATCATTGGCCACAGCGACCTCGGCGGCTTCGGCAAGGGAGGCGAGGGCCTGGCGCTGAAGCGCTACCCGGACGGGCGACGCATCCTGTTCCTCGCGCACGAAGCCGGCCCGCTCTGCTTCAGCGTGCTCGACGTCAGCGTTCCGTCGCAGCCGCGCATCGTCATGCAGCGCCGGGTCGAGGCGGACTACGTCCGCTGCAACAGCCTCGGCCTCGCGGGCGACACGCTGGTCGTGGCGCACCAGACCGAAAAGCCCGGCCAGGACCACGCCGGGCTCGACGTGTACGACATCGCCGATCCCGGGCAGCCGCGCCTGCTGTCGCATTTCGACAGCTCCGGCCCGCACTCGCGCGGCGCGCACTTCGTCTGGTTCACCGACGGGCGCTACGCCTACCTGTCCACCGGCGCGGCCGACTTCACGCCGCGCAATCCGCTCGACGACCAGTTCCTGATGATCGTCGACGTCGGTGATCCCACGTATCCCCGCGAGGCCGGGCGCTGGTGGCTGCCCGGCACGCGCGACGGCGACGCCGAGCCGCCGCCGGCCCGCGTCGCGGCGCTCGACAGCGGCTTTCGGATGCACTCGCTGGTGGTCTCGCCGGAGCGGCCAGACCGCGCCTATGTCGGCTGGATCGACGGCGGCTGGGTGATCCTCGACATTGCTGACAAGGCGCATCCGAAGCTCGTCGCGCGCCGCTCCTGGCGGTCGCAGGACAACGGCTTTGCGCATACCGCGCTGCCGCTGCCCGGCCGCAACCTCGTCGTGCAGTCCGAGGAGTCCACCGTCGCGAACTGCAAGGACTGGCCGAAGCGCGACTGGATCTGGGATATTTCCGACGAGCGCCGGCCCTATCCGCTGGCTGCCTTGCCGCCGCCCGCCGATTTCGCGGCGCTCTGCCGCGCCGGCGGTCGCTTCGGCGCGCACAACATCGACATGAACCGGCCGATCGCCACCTCGCGCACGCTGACCGAGACTGTGGTCGGCAGCTTCTTCGCCGGCGGGGTGCGCGCCTACTCGATCGCCGACCCCTATCACCCCGTCGAGATCGGCTACCTGATCCCGCAGGCGCCGCCCGGCAACGCCACGCACACGATCCAGATCAATGACGTCTATGTGGACGAGAACGGCCTGATCTACGCCAACGACCGGCTGTCCGGCGGGCTCTACGTGATCCGCTACACCGGCCGCGTCGCGTTGCGCTGAACGGGTGCGGGTCGGGTGAGGGCGGCCGTCGTCGCGATCGCCGGGCCGGCGCTGGATGCCGGGGAGGCGGCGCTGCTGGCGAGGCATCCGCCCGCGGGCGTGATCCTGTTCGCCCGCAACATCCGTGATCCGGCCCAGCTCGCAGGGCTGGTCGCCGCGCTGCGGGCGGTGCTGGGGGCGGAGGCCGTGCTGCTGGTGGACCAGGAAGGCGGCCGCGTGGCACGGCTCGGCCCGCCGCATTGGCGCGCCCATCCGCCGGCCGGCCGCATCGGCGCGCTGTTCGCCCGCGACGAGGCAGCGGGCGAGCGGGCGGCCTGGCTCTCCGGCGCGCTGATCGGCCTCGACTGCCGGACGGGGGGCTTCGACGTGGTCTGCGCGCCGGTGCTCGACCTGCGGCTTCCCGGGGCGCACGACGTGATCGGCGACCGCGCCTTCGGCGCCGACCCGCGCAGCGTCGGCCGGCTCGGCCGCGCCTTTGCCGACGGCCTGCTGGCGGCCGGCTTGCAGCCGGTCATCAAGCACATCCCCGGCCACGGCCGGGCCCGCGCCGACAGCCACGTCGAGCTGCCGCGCGTCGACGCGGCCGATCTCGCGGCGGATCTGGCGCCCTTCGCCGCCAATGCCGATATGCCCTGGGCGATGACCGCGCACATCCTCTATCCCGTCTGGGACGCAGCGCGCCCGGCGACGCTGTCGCCGCGCGTGATCAGCGAGGTCATCCGCGGCAGGCTCGGCTTTGCCGGCGTGCTGGTTTCCGACGATCTGGCGATGCGTGCGCTCGCTGGTCATCCGGCGTCGCTGGCCCGGCGGGCACTGGCCGCGGGCTGCGACCTCGCGCTGCATTGCACGGGGGTGCTGGAGGAGACCGGGTCGCTACTGGCCGATTGCCCGGAGGTCGCCGCCGCCGCCGCCTCCCGCATGGCGGCCGGGCGGCGGCGGGCGGAACGGTCGCGTCGCGACGTCGACGGACCCGCTCTGGCGGCCGAGCGGGACCGCCTGCTGGCGTGAGGGACCTGCTCCTCCAGCTCGCCCTGGCCGCGGTGCCCGCCGTGCTGGCGATCACGCTGCACGAGGCGGCGCACGGCTACGCGGCGCTGGCGCTCGGCGACGACACCGCCCGGCGCATGGGCCGGCTGTCGCTGAACCCGCTGCGCCACGTGGACCGGGTCGGCACGGTGCTGCTGCCGGGAGCGCTGCTGCTGCTGCAGCTGCTGACGATCGGCCGGGTCGCCTTCATGTTCGGCTGGGCCAAGCCGGTGCCGGTGGCCGCCTGGCGGTTCCGCGATCCCAGGCGGGGGATGATGGTGGTCGCCGCAGCCGGGCCGGCGATGAACTTTCTTCTGGCCTGGCTGGGCGCGCTGGCATTGCACGGCCTCGGCCTGCTGCCGGCGGGCGCGGCCGATATCGCGGAGACGCTGATCTTCTATTTCATACTCACCAACCTGGTGCTCGGCCTGTTCAATCTGCTGCCGATCCCGCCGATGGACGGCGGGCGCATCATGGTGGGCCTGCTGCCGGCGCGCGCGGCGGCACGCTGGGCGCGGCTGGAGCCGGCGGGCATCGCCATCGTGCTGCTCGGCGTGTTCGTGCTGCCGCAGCTGCTGCGCCAGCTCGGCGTGGCGTTCGACCCCGTCGGGGCGACGCTCGGCCGGGTGCTGCCGCGCGCGATCGACCTCGTCCTGCAGCTCGCGGGCTACCATGAGCACGTCTGACGCGGCGCCGCAGAGCCTCGTGCTGCAGCTCGACGGCTTCGAGGGGCCGCTCGACCTGCTGCTCGACCTGGCGCGCCGGCAGAAGGTCGATCTCGCGCGCATCTCCATCCTCGACCTGGTGGAACAGTTCCTCGCGGTGATCGAGGGGGCGCGGCAGATCCGGCTGGAACTCGCCGCGGACTGGCTGGTCATGGCGGCCTGGCTCGCCTGGCTGAAGTCGCGCCTGCTGCTGCCCGACGCGGCCGAGGCCGAGGCGGGCGAGGAGGCTGCGGAGGCGCTGGCCGCCCGGCTCGGCGCCTTGCAGGCGATGCGCGCCGCGGCCGCCTGGCTCGGTGGCCGGCCGCTGCTCGGCCACGACGTGTTCGCGCGCGGCGCGCCCGAGGAGCTTTCCGAGATCGACCGCTCGCGCCTGCTGCTGGACCTGCCGGGGCTGATCCGCGCCTATCTCGCCGCGCGCCGCCGCGCCGCCGCCGGCCGGCGCTATCGCCCGCCGCCGCTGACGCTGTGGAGCGTGAAGGAGGCCCTATCGCGGCTCGGTTCACTGCTCGGCAGTCTGCCGGACTGGACGAGCCTGGAACGCTTCCTGCCGGCCGGCCTCGCCTCGCCGCTGGAGCAGCGGGCGGCGCTGGCGAGCACGCTGGTCGCCGGGCTCGAGCTGGCGCGCGGCGGCACGCTGCGGCTGCGCCAGGAGGCGCCGTTCGGGCCCATCCTGGTGGCGAGTCCGGCTGGCCGGGCGCGGGAGGGTGGATGATGGACGACGACAGCGGCGCTGACGGGCTGCCGGAGGCGCATCTGCGGCTGGCCGAGGCGCTGGTGTTCGCCAGTGCCGCGCCGGTGCAGGCGCGCGCACTCGCCCAGCTGCTGCCGGAAGACACCGACGCCGACGCGGTGCTGGCGGCGTTGCGCGCGCGCTACGCCGGGCGGGGAGTGGAGTTGGTCGAAATCGCCGGCGGCGTGCAGTTCCGCACCGCGCCCGACCTCGCGCCGCTGCTGCGCCGGGTCATCGCGATCCCGCGCCGGCTGCCGCGCGCGGCAATGGAGACGCTCGCCATCATCGCCTATCACCAGCCGGTGACCCGCCCGGAGATCGAGGAGATCCGCGGCGCCGCCCTGTCCCAGGCGACGCTGGACGCGCTGCTGGAGGCCGCGCTGATCGCGCCGAAGGGGCGCAAGGAGAGCCCGGGCCGGCCGACGCTGTGGGCGACCACGCCGGCCTTCCTGGCGCAGTTCGGGCTGCCCGGCTTGCGCGACCTGCCGCGGCGCGAGGACCTGTTCGTCGAGCCCGCGGCACCCGCCGACCCGCCCGCCGAAGCGCCGGACGCATGACCGGTCCTGGTTTGCCGCGCCCTCGTTTCCTGCTAGACCGTGGGCTAACTGGTTGTTTGTCCGTGTGATTCACGCCCTCTGCCGGTTGCCGTCCGGGGCGGTCACGCTCTCGCCAGCGCCCTCTGGAGCGCCGCATGTTCGACTTTGCCTGGTCCGAGATCGCGCTGATCGGCGTGGTCGCCCTGATCGCCATCGGCCCGAAGGACATGCCGGTCGCCATCAAGGCGGTGACCGACGTCATCAAGAAGGCGCGCCGGATGGCCGCGGAGTTCCAGACCCACGTGGACGAACTGGTGCGCGACAGCAGCCTGCACGAGGTGCGCGAGCAGATCGACGAGATCCGCCGTTTCGACCTGCGCGGCGAGATCGAGCGGGCGGTGGATTCCGACGGCTCGCTGCGCTCCACCTTCGCCTCCAACCCGCTGGAGCCGATGCCGGCCCCGCCGGCGGTGCCGGAGGCGGCCGTCGCCGCCGCCGCGACCGAAGGCGGCGAGACGGCGGTGATCGAGGCGCCGGCCGAAGCGGCGACCACCGGCGCCGTGGAGCCGGCGGGCACGAGCGCCGCGGAGCCGGCGACCACGGTCGCCGCGGAGCCGGTCTACGAAGCGCCCGCCTTCATTCCGCCGGAGATCGCCCGGCCGGAGGAGCCGCCGGCGTTCATTCCGCCGGGCATCCGTCGCCGCTGAGAGACCGTTGTGAGTGGTAATGCGGCGGCCATCTGACGCGGCGCATTTTCAAGCGGCCTCGGAGCGGGTACCCGGCAGCACAGCAGCATCAGGATCGACGTGGCGCCGCGCGACGTAGAGGACCCGATCAACGACAAGCCGATGCCGCTGCTCGAGCATCTGGTCGAGCTGCGGCGGCGGCTGATCTGGTCGGCCGTCGCGTTCTTCCTCTGCTTCGGGCTCTGCTACCACTTCTCGACGCAGATCTACTCGTTCCTCGCCGAGCCGCTGGCGCGCATCCTCCAGCAGCGCAGCGGCCAGAGCCGGCACCTGATCTACACGGCGCTCTACGAGGCGTTCTTCACCTACCTGAAGGTCGCGGTGTTCGGTGCTGCCTTCCTGTCATTTCCGGTGGTCGCCTCGCAGATCTGGCTGTTCGTGGCGCCCGGCCTCTACCGCAGCGAGAAGCGCGCGCTGCTGCCCTTCCTGGTGGCCACCCCCGTGCTGTTCGTCGCGGGCGCGGCGCTCGCCTATTATTTTGTCTTTCCAGTGGCCTGGCGGTTCTTCTTGAGCTTCGAGACGCCGACCGGTGCGGGCGGCCTGCCGATCGAGCTGGACGCCAAGGTCAGCGAATATCTGAGCCTGGTCATGAAGCTGATCTTTGCCTTCGGCATCGCCTTCCAGCTTCCGGTGGCGCTGACCCTGATGGCGAAGGTCGGCATCGTCACGTCCAAGGGACTGCGTCGCATGCGGCGCTACGCGTATGTCGGCATGTTCGTCATCGCCGCGGTGCTGACGCCGCCCGACGTACTGACGCAGACCGGGCTCGCGCTGCCGCTGATCCTGCTCTACGAAATCTCGATCTTTTCCGCTCGGATGGTCGAGCCCAAGCCGGTCGAGGTCTGAGCGATGCATGACATCCGCGCGATCCGGGGCGATCCGGCCGGCTTCGATGCCGCGCTGGCGCGGCGGTTCCTGCCGCCGGCGTCGTCCGGGCTGCTGGCCCTGGACGCCGAGCGGCGGGCCGCGCTGACCGCACTGCAGGAGAAGCAGGCGCGGCGCAACGCGCTGTCGCGCCAGGTGGCGCAGGGCCGTCGCGCCGGCGAGGACACCGCGCCGCTGGAGAGCGAGGCGGCGGCGCTGCGCAGCGAGATGGAGGCACTGGAGGCCGCGGTGGCACGGCTCGAGTCGGAGATACGCAGCGAACTCGAGCGGCTGCCGAACCTGCTCGACCCCGACGTGCCGGACGGGCCGGACGAGAGCGCCAATCGGCTCGTCAAGCAGGTGGGCGAGCCGCGCGATCTCGGCTTCGCGCCGCGCCAGCACTTCGAGCTTGGTGAGGCGATCGGGCTGATGGATTTCGCGACCGCGACGAAGCTGGCCGGCAGCCGATTCGTCGTGCTGCGCGGCGCGCTGGCGCGGCTCGAGCGGGCGCTCGGCCATTTCATGATCGACCTGCACACGCGCGAGCACGGCTACCTGGAAATCTCGCCGCCGCTGCTGGTGAACAGCGCCGCGGTGTACGGCACCAACCAGCTGCCGAAGTTCGCCGAGGATCTGTTCCGCACCACGGACGGGCGATGGCTGATCCCGACCGCCGAGGTGCCGCTGACCAACCTGGTCGCCGGCGAGATCCTCGGCGAATCCGCCCTGCCGATCCGCGTGACCGCACTGACCGATTGCTTCCGCAGCGAGGCGGGCGCGGCGGGGCGCGACACGCGCGGCATGCTGCGCCAGCACCAGTTCCGCAAAGCGGAGCTGGTGTCGATCACCCATCCTGACCAGAGCGAGGCCGAGCAGGAGCGCATGACCGGCTGCGCCGAGCGCGTGCTGGCAGCGCTTGAACTGCCGTTCCGGCGGGTGGTGCTGTCCGCCGGCGACACCGGTTTCGGCAGCGCAAAGACCTTCGACCTGGAGGTCTGGCTGCCCGGCCAGCAGGCCTGGCGCGAGATCAGCTCCTGCTCGAACTGCCGGGACTTTCAGGCGCGTCGCATGAATGCGCGCTTCCGGGCCGCCGACGGCCGCGCGCTGACGCACGTGCATACGCTGAACGGCTCCGGAGTCGCGGTCGGCCGGGCGCTGATCGCGGTGATGGAAAACCACCAGCAGGCGGACGGCTCGGTACTGATCCCGCGGGCGCTCTGGTCGTACATGGACGGGATCGAGCACATCGCGCCGGCTTGAGGCGCTCGCGAATTTCACGTTCTTTCACACCGATTTGCCGCGGCGGCGCGGCGATCTGACGCCCCGCAATCTTTAACGATTGGTTGAAATCTCGCAGCATCCTCCTGCGTGCCGGGCAAAACGTCGCAGGCGCCCGGCGAACAGGGAGGGTGCAGTGGAACACTGCAAGATCGAACTGAATCCGCAACGACCTGGCATGGACCGATCGGCGATCGGTGCGCCGGCCCTGCCGGCCGGGCAGCCGGATGATCCGCTGGTCCTGGTGGTCGAAGACCAGGCGCGGCTCTCCCCGGGCATCGCGGATTTCTGCGAGTTCCTGGGCATGCAGGCGTGCCGGCTGGCCGGCACCGACGGCCTGGGCAGGACGTTGCGCGCGAAATGCCCGGTCGCCGTGCTGTCGATGATCGAACCCGGCGGGCTCGACGCCTTCGTTCTGCTGAAGCTGGTGGCGGGATACGACCCCGACCTGCCGGTGCTGGTGATCACCGCCGAAGACGACGCGGTGTTCCGCTGCCTGACGCAGGTGGAGGACAGTTGGGGGCTGACGGCAGTGACCAAGCTGCGCGAGATGCCGCGTGCGGGCGCGCTGGTGGATTTCCTCTGCCGCGCCGGGCTGCGCAGCGGTACCGGGCGGCTCGTCGCGGTCTAGCAAGGCAGGCGCGAGGGGGCGCTGCCCCTGGACCCCGCTGGGGCAATGCCCCAGGCCCCCTAACTTAAGTGATGGGGTCTGGGGCCGATGGCCCCAGCGGGTTCCAGGGGCAGCGCCCCTGGCCTGCCTTCCTTCGCCGCCGCGCCGCGACCGCGTAGAGTCCGGGCGAACGCTGCGGGTCGTCGTTCGGCTGCACGACGCTGCGGTAATAGTCGTCCCAATCCTGTGCGGCGAAGCCTTCGAGGTCGGCGACCGCGGCGCTCGCCCCCAGCGTCTCCTCGGCGTACACCGCACGCGGCAGCGGCTGCACCTGGGCGAGCGGGAAGTCGGCGCGAAAGCGCACCGGGCTCGCCGTGCGCGTCAGGCGCAGGTTGGTGAACAGCGGGCCGAACCATCGATCGGTTTCGACGATGCCCTCGTAGAGCGCGAAGCCGCCCGACGCCGGCAGGTTGGCGAGCGGGCGTATCAGCAGGCTCCATTCCGGCGCGGTGCGGGCGAACATCCCCGTCCAGATCTGCACCGCGCCCGGCTCCGGCAACGCGGTCAGGAACGGCGGCGAGCAGCCTTTCAGCGACGCCGGGGCGGCTTCGTCGAAGCGCGCGCTCTGGTGCGGGAACTGCGCCGCCGACAGCGGCAGCCAGCGCTCGTCGAACGACCAGAACACGTCCTCGCCGTCCCACAGCAGCGAGAACTCCATCGGCGGGAAGACCCACCAGCCGAACGCGGAGGCGGAGGTGACGGCGTCGCAATAGCGGGTGGCGCGGGTGGGCAGGGTGCCGGCCGCGCTGCGGTCCGCCCGCTGCGGCAGGCGCGCCTGTTCGATCAGCCGGTAGAAGGTGACGATGGGTGCGGTCGGCTCTGGGCGCATGGGGCGGCTCCGCGCAACGGAGGGGGTCAGGGCCGCCGCCGTGTGGCGTCCGGCGGCGGCCCTGGACGGGTCAGCGGCCGAGCGGCAGGCGCAGCGCGGCGCCGGTACGGATGCGGCCGGCGTCGGCGACGGGGGCGGGCGCGGTGGCGGCCGGCAGGATGCGC
>JAFAYA010000072.1 GCA_019240635.1 Acidisphaera sp.
AAATGATCTCGACGCCATCGAGGCGTTTGGTCGCGCGATATCAAAGGGAGGACACTCTTCGTTTCATGAGCTAATTGCTGACCTGAGCGGGCCGAACATTCGGATTGCATACGACCTGTTCCAGCTGGACCCCGACGATCCCACTCCCGACGCCATCCCGTTCGAGATGCATGATCGTGACCGGAAGGTTTATGCCCCCGCTGGACCGCCCGGAACCATAGCCGGGAGCGGCATCCCACCGCTCTACGCTACAGCTGCAGACACACGCTTGCCAGGGAAGTTCGAGTGCGGTTTCGGTAATCCGGTCGCGCTGCAAGTATCGGAGGTGCTGCGAAACATATATGCTTCTGCTCAGCCGTTTCTAGAAGGAACGGCGATCCTGGTGGCCGTGACTCTGTTCGTCGTGGGGTGGGTTTTGCGGGCGTTCAGAAACGATAATCCTTTGCAGGAGCTGTTCGGAGTTCCGCTCACAGCTGGTTTGGTGACAGCGGGCTATTTTTACGTAGCGGAGTCTCTCGTGGGATCCGGGTTTGTCTTTGCAATCGCCGTTGCCATCTTTTGGATCTTGCGAAAGAAGGGCGCCCGCAGAGCCCAGAGCGCCAGATTGCGGGTGGCTTACTATTCAAGCGTGCCCGTCTTGCTCCTCGGCATCCTTCCTTTTTTCGGAAACTTGCTTTGGGCTGGAGGGGTGTCGGCCTGCCTACTTGTACCGAGCCGAACGCTGATGTCCTAGCGGTCCGGCAACGAACATCCAAGACGTCAGGATAAAATTGCCTCCCCTCCTTCCGTTCAATCTAAAACCAGACCGCACCGCGTGGACGCGGTGCGGTGTCCAGCCGTGGCTTCGGCGCCGCCTTGGACCACCTGGAGCGGTTTGTGGCGGCTCTCGCAAAGTGGATGTTGGCGACCGCCGCCTCGAAGGCACGGCTCGACCCTAACGGCCAGGGGACGCCTGTTTCTTGCTGTTTGAGATTTTGTCTGCTTTCGGGGCGACCCGGTCGATCGTCTACGACGTAGTTGGGTCGGCAGCTGAAACTCAAACTCAAGCACTCGCAGGACGTCCGGCCGTCAGGCCTCCGCTTCGGTCAACGCCTCCTCCGCAAAAAGCCAATCCGCCTCCGCCGCCGCCAGCTCCTTGCCCAGTGCCGCAAGCCGCGCATTCATCGCGCTGACCTCCGCCGCCCGCCCGGGCACGTAGAGCCCGGCATCCGCAAGCTTCGTCTCGATCGCCGAGCGCTCTTCGCTCAGCGAGGCGATGCGCGCCTCGGCCTGCCGTGCCTGCCGGCGCAGCGGGGCGCTGGCGGCGCGGGCCACCGCGCGCTCGCGCCGCTGGTCGCGCCGGGTCGGCGCCTCCGCCCGGGGCTCGGCGCGGGCGCGCTCGCCCACCAGGGCGCGGTAGTCGTCGAGGTCGCCGTCATACGGTCGCGCCGTGCCGTCCGCCACCAGCAGCAGCCGGTCGGCCACCAGCTCCACCAGATGCGGGTCGTGGGTGATCAGCAGCACCGCGCCCTCGAACTCGGCGAGCGCCTTGACCAGGGCCTCGCGGGCGTCGATGTCCAGATGGTTGGTCGGCTCGTCCAGGATCAGCAGATGCGGCGCCTCGCGCGTCGCCAGCGCCAGCAGCAGCCGCGCCTTCTCCCCGCCGGAGAGGTCGCCAACCCGCGTCTCCGCCCGCTCGGCGTCCAGGCCGAAGCGCGCGAGCTGTCCGCGGCATTGCGTCCCCGTGGCCCGCGGCAGCGCCCGTGCCATGTGGCCGAGCGGCGTGTCGGCGAGGTCGAGCGCCTCCTCCTGGTGCTGGGCAAAATAGCCGACGCGCAGCCTGGATGCCCGGCGCATCTCGCCCGACAGCGGCGCGAGCTGCCCGGCCAGCAGCTTCGCCAAGGTCGACTTCCCGTTGCCGTTGGCCCCGAGCAGGGCGATCCGGTCCTCCATGTCGAGCGTCATCGAAAGGCCGCGCAGCACCGGCGCCCCGCCATAACCGACCGCCACGCGATCGAGCACCAGGATCGGCGGGGCGAGGGCGACCGGCTCGGGGAAGGCGAACCGGGTCGGTGCCGCCTCCACCACGGTCTCGATCACCGGCAGCCTTGCCAGCGCCTTCAGCCGCGCCTGCGCCTGCCGCGCCTTGCTCGCCTTGGCACGGAAGCGCTCGACGAAGGCGGTGATGCGGGCGCGCTCGGCGGCGACGCGCTCGGCGGCGCGGTTCTGCTGCGCCGCGCGCTCGGTGCGGATGCGTTCGAACGCGTCGTAGCCGCCGGGCGTGAGGCTCAGCTTGCCGCCGTCCAGATGCGCGATCCCCTCGACGGCGCGGTCGAGCAGCCCGCGGTCATGCGAGACCACCAGCGCGGCCCCCGGGAAGCGCGCGAGCCAGGATTCCAGCCACATCGTCGCCTCGAGATCGAGGTGGTTGGTCGGCTCGTCCAGTAGCAGCAGGTCCGCCGCTGCGAACAGCGCCGCGGCCAGGGCGACGCGCATCCGCCAGCCGCCCGAGAAGGCGTCGAGCGGGCGCGCCTGCGCCGCCGCGTCGAAGCCGAGCCCGGCGAGGATGCTGGCCGCCCGTGCCGGAGCAGCGTCGGCGCCGATCGCCCGCAGCCGTTCGTGGATTTCCGCCAGGTGCCGCGGATCCGCGCGCTCGGCTTCGGCGAGCAGTTCCAGCCGCTCGGTGTCGGCCGCCAGCACCGTCGCGACCAGCGAGGCCGGCCCCGACGGCGCCTCCTGCACCACCCGGCCGAGGCGCGCGCGCGCGGCGAGGCGGATCGCCCCGCCGTCCACCGCGATTTCGCCGGCGATCGCCTTCAGCAGGGTCGACTTGCCGGCGCCGTTGCGCCCGACCAGGCCGATCCGCTGTCCGGGCGCCACCGCGAGATCCGCGTGATCCAGCAGCGTGCGTCCGCCCAAGCGGACAGTGACGTCCTCGATTGCGAGCAGGCTCATGCGCGGCGGTGTAGCCACGCCCGCCCCCGCCAGGGAAGGGCCAAAGGGGAGAGGGGTTGTCCCGCCGGGGGGGATTGGTTAAAGCCCCCGCCCCACCCGCAGAAGGGCCCGACCATGCCGAGCGAGCGCACGCTCTCGATCATCAAGCCCGACGCGACGCGCCGGAACCTCACCGGCCGGATCAACGCACTGTTCGAGGAGAAGGGCCTGCGCATCATCGCGCAGAAGCGGCTTCAGCTCACCCAGGCGCAGGCCGAGGCCTTCTACGCCGTGCACAAGGCGCGCCCGTTCTTCAAGGACCTCGTGACCTTCATGATCTCCGGTCCGGTCGTCGCACAGGTGCTGGAAGGCGAGAACGCCGTCGCGAAGAACCGCGAGGTCATGGGCGCCACCGACCCGAAAAAGGCCGAGCAGGGCACGATCCGCGCGCTGCATGCCGAGAGCATCGAAGCCAACTCGGTGCACGGCTCCGACAGCGCGGAGAACGCGGCGCAGGAGATCGCCTTTTTCTTCGCGGGCATCGACATCGTCGGCTGAGCCGACCGCCGGCCCGCGGGTGACAGGGGGCTGCGCTCTGCGCTACCTCCTCGCCTCTCCTTCCCGCGAAGGCTTTTCGGGATCATGACCAGCAGCAACGACATCCGCGCCGGCTTCCTCGACTATTTCGCCCGCAACGGCCACACCGTCGTTCCGAGCTCGCCGCTGGTGCCGCGCAACGATCCGACCCTGCTGTTCACCAACGCCGGCATGGTGCAGTTCAAGAACGCCTTCACCGGCCAGGAGCACCTGCCCTACGCGCGCGCCGCGACGGCGCAGAAATGCGTGCGCGCCGGCGGCAAGCACAACGACCTCGACAATGTCGGCTACACCGCGCGCCACTGCACCTTCTTCGAGATGCTCGGCAATTTCAGCTTTGGCGACTACTTCAAGGAGCAGGCGATCGCCTACGCCTGGGAGTTGGTCACCAAGGATTTCGGCCTGTCGCCGGACCGGCTGACCGTCACCGTCTTCAGCGAGGACGACGACGCAGCGAGCCTGTGGCGGCGCATCGCCGGCCTGCCGGAGGAGCGGATCATCCGCATCCCGACCTCCGATAATTTCTGGCGCATGGGCGACACCGGCCCGTGCGGCCCGTGTTCGGAGATTTTTTTCGACCATGGCCCAAAGCTCGCCGGCGGTCCCCCGGGCAGCCCGGAGCAGGACGGCGATCGGTTCATGGAGATCTGGAACCTCGTCTTCATGCAGTTCGAGGAGGGGCCGCCCGGCGTCCGAAAACCCCTGCCGCGACCGTCGATTGACACCGGCATGGGGCTCGAGCGCATCGCGCCGATCCTGAACGGCAAATACGACGCCTACGACACCGACACCTTGCGCGCGCTGATCCTGGCGAGCGCCGAGGCGAGCGGCGAGGCGCCGGACGGCCCGCACCGGGTCAGCCACCGCGTCATCGCCGACCATCTGCGCAGCTCCGCCTTCCTGATCGCCGACGGCGTGCTGCCGAGCAACGAAGGACGCGGCTACGTGCTGCGCCGGATCATGCGACGCGCCATGCGCCACGCCCACATGATGGGCATGCGCGAACCGCTGATGGACCGGCTGGTGCCGACGCTCACGCGCGAGATGGGCGGCGCGTATCCCGAACTGTTCCGCGCCGAAACGCTGATCCGCGAAACGCTGCGGCTGGAGGAAACCCGCTTCAAGGCGATGCTGGAGCGCGGCCTGCATCTGCTCGTGGACGAGGTCGAAAAACTCGGCGAGGGCCAGGTGCTGCCGGGCGCGGTCGCCTTCCGCCTCTACGACACCTACGGCTTTCCGCTCGACCTCACGCAGGACGCGCTGCGCGAGCAGGGGCGGGCGGTGGACGTGGCGGGTTTTCAGGCGGCGATGGCCGAGCAGCGCACCCGCGCCCGCGCCGCCTGGGCGGGCTCGGGCGAGGCGGCCACGGAAAACGTCTGGTTCGACCTGCGCGAGCGCCTCGGCGCCACCGAGTTCCTGGGCTACACGACCGAGACCGCGGAGGCGGAGATTCTCGCGCTTGTCGTGCAGGGCGCGCCCGTGCAGGCGGCGGCCGCCGGCAGCGACGTTGCGGTGATCCTCAACCAGACGCCGTTCTACGCCGAGAGCGGCGGGCAGGTCGGCGATGCCGGCCGCATCACCGGGCCCGATGGGCTGGCGATCGCGATCACCGATACCCAGAAGAAGCTCGGCGACCTTGTCGTGCATCTCGGCCGCGTCGAGGCTGGCACCGCGCGCGCCGACACGCCGGTGCGCGCCCAGGTCGAGCATGTCAGGCGCACGCGCATCCGCGCGCATCACAGTGCGACGCATCTGCTGCACGAGGCGCTGCGCCGGCGGCTCGGGCTGCATGTCACCCAGAAGGGCAGCCTGAACGCGCCCGACCGCCTGCGCTTCGACGTCAGCCAGCCGCGGCCGATGACCGCCGAGGACCTCGCCTGGGTGGAGCGCGAGGTGAACGCGCGCATCCGCGAGAACGGCCCCGTCACCACCCGCCTGATGACGCCGGACGCCGCCGTCGCCGAGGGTGCGATGGCGCTGTTCGGCGAGAAATACGGCGATGAGGTGCGCGTCGTCTCGATGGGTGCAGGCGGGGGCAACAAGCCCGCCTATTCGATCGAGCTGTGCGGCGGCACGCATGTGAACCGCACCGGCGATATCGGCCTGTTCCGCATCGTCGGTGAGGGTGCGGTCAGCGCCGGCGTGCGACGGATCGAGGCGGTCACCGGCGAGGCGGCGCTCGCGCTGATCGACGAGACCGCCCGTCGGCTCGACGAGGTGGCCCAGGCGCTGAAGACCGGCCCGGCCGAGGTGCCGGCGCGCGTCGCGGCGCTGCTGGAGGACCGCCGGCGGCTGGAGCGTCAGATCGCCGAGTTGCAGCGCAAGCTGGCCACCGGGTCCGAGGCCTCGCTGGAGGAAGTGAACGGGGTGAAGCTCGCCGCGCGCAACCTCGGCGAGGTGCCCCCGCGTGAGTTGAAGGGCCTGGCGGACGCCATCCGCAAGCAAATCGGCAGCGGCGTCGTCGCTCTGGTGTCCAACGCCGAGGGCAAGGCAAGCATCGTCGTCGGCGTCTCGCCCGATCTGACCGGCCGCTTTTCCGCCGTCGACCTCGCGCGCGCGGCGAGCAACGCGGTCGGCGGCCGCGGCGGCGGCGGCCGGCCGGACATGGCGCAGGCCGGCGGCCCGGACGGCGCGCGCGCCGAGGCCGCATTGGCCGCCATCCGCACGGCGCTCGCCGCCTGAGAGGAACGCCCACCATGCTGGAGCTACGACCGAACTGCGAGTGCTGCGATCGCGACCTGCCGCCCGACGCGGCGGACGCGCTGATCTGCAGTTACGAGTGCACCTTCTGCCGCGCCTGCGGCGAAGGCGTGCTCGGCGGCCGCTGTCCGAATTGCGGCGGCAATCTCGTCGCCCGGCCGATCCGCCCGGCAGCGATGCTGGCAAAGCACCCGGCCTCGCTGCGGCGTATCCTCAAGCCAGACGGCTGCGCGCCTGAATCGCGACCGCCCTCGCTCGCATCAGCGAGGGCGTGAGTCGTCGGTTCAGATGGGCCTGAGTTGCCTGACGATCAGTCAGGGCGACGTCGGTCTGGCAGGCCGCCACCGGTCCACGATGACGCACCGTGTCGGCACGCTACGGCCAGGGCGTGCCAAAGGCGACCGGCGCTGCCCCCTCGAAGCGGAGCGGCGCTCCCGCCGTCAGGCGGCCGTCCTGCCATCGGAATACCGCGACGGTGTGGTCGTAAGCGTTCTGCACGAGCACCGTCTGGCCGTCGCGCGAGAAGGCGATGCCCTCGACCCAGCGCCCCACCGGCGCCTCGGCCAGCTTGTGCAGGTGCGTGCCGTCCACGGCAAACATCTGGATCAGGCCATGCTCGTGGAAGAACGGCGAGGCCTTCGTCTTGGGCGTGCCGTTCTCGGCACCGACGGCGAGGAAATGCCCGTCAGGCGAGAACTTCATCGGCTCCGGCCCGCTCGGCACGCCGACCGTCTCCACCGTGCGGAACGGCGACACCGTGAGGTCGATCAGGCTGACGCTGTCGACGTCGCCGTCGCCGCGGCCCATGTTGGAGACCGCGGCGAGGGTGCCGGCGGCGTTGATGTCGAGCGTGTAGGGGGCGAGGCCGGTGGTGATCGGCCGCTCGTCGATCTGCACATGCGTGCCGTCCAGATGCAGCACGCTCACCATGTGGTCATAGTTGCGCGTGACCAGGGCGGTCCTGCCGTCGGGCAGGAAGGCCACACCGCTCGGGCCGGACTGCTTGCCGAAATCCACCTTGCCCGCCGGCTGCAGCCGCTTGTCCTTCACCTCGAATACCGACAGCGTGCCTTCGGTGCGGTTGGCCACCAGCGCCAGCGTGCCGTCCGGCGACACGCGCACCTCGGTCGCGCCGAGCCCGGCGTTGGTCTGCTGGACCACCTTCGGCGGCGAAGCCGCCAGGTCGAGCACGCTCACCCGATCGTCGGGCGAAATGCCGCTCGGACCCTGCGGGTCGGCCTTGGTCGCCGAGGTGACGATGGCCCAGCTCGCATCCGGCGCCACCCAGACCGCCATCGGCGGCCCGACCACGCTTCCCGGGCAATCGACGGTCGCGATGACCTTGGGCGGATAGTCGCTGAGATTGATGATCGAGACCGTGTCGGGGGCAGCGGTCTGCGGCGCGACCTGGTTGCCCTGGTCATCCAGGACGGTGTGCGCGTCGTTCGAGGAAACTGCGATGTCCGCCGCCCGCCCCGTGACCGGCCACGTCACCAGCGCCGCAGCGAGGACGGCCGCGTACGCGGCGCCTGATCCTGCCATTTGTTCCCCCTTTTGGTTTCAGCCGACTCCGTGCTGCTTGAACCAAGCGAGCGCCCGCTGCCAGCCATCCTCGGCATCGGCTTGCCGGTAGCTCGGCCGGTAATCCGCGTGAAATCCGTGCGGCGCGTCGGGGTAGATGTGGATTTCGACCTGCTTGCCCGCGCCCCGCGCCTTTTCCGCCGCGGCCTGCACATCGGCCGGCTGGATGCTCGTGTCCTTGCCGCCATACAGTCCCAGCAGCGGACATTTCAGCTCGGCCGCGAGGTCGATCGGCGCCTGCGGCTGGATCGGCGTGCGGTCGCTGACCACCGGGCCGTACCAGGCGACCGCCGCCTTGAGTTGCGGGTTGTGCTCGGCATAGAGCCAGGTGTCGCGCCCGCCCCGGCAGAAGCCCATAACGCCCAGCCGGTTTGCATCGCCATGGTTCGCCGCGGCCCACGCGGCCGTCGAGTCGAGATCGGCGAGGAACGTCGCGTCGGGTGCCTTGGAAATGACGTCGCGGAAAATCTGGGCGGAATCCGTCATCTTCGAAAGGTCGGCGATGCGCGCGTAAAGCTCCGGCGCGACCGCGAGATAGCCGGCCTTCGCCAGCCGCCGGCAGGTGTCCTTGACGTATTCGTGGACCCCGAAAATTTCCTCGATTACCAGGATGGTCGGGAATGGCCCGGCGCCGTCCGGGCGCGCGGCATAGCCGGGCAGATGCCCGTCGCTGACGGGGATCTGCGTCTCGCCGGCGACGAGCCCCGCGCTGTCCGTGTGGATGGCCTGCGCCTCCACCCGAGTGGTCGCGAGCGTGAAGCCGCTGATCAGGCTGCTCATGACGAAGCCGCGCCGGGCCAGCGGATAGGCGCGCAGGCCCGTGATCTCCACCGGTGTGTCCATATCGCTTCCCCCCAGGTCGGTTTCCCGTCAGACCGTCGCCATCTCGGCCTTCATGCCCTCGTCGATCTTCGCCAGGAAATCCTGCGTGTTCAGCCATCGCTGGTCGCGCCCGACGAGCAGGGCGAGGTCCTTGGTCATGGACCCGCTCTCGACTGTTTTTATGCAGACGCGCTCCAGCGCCTCAGCGAAGTGCGTGACATCCGGCGTGTCGTCGAA